>JAXDBN010000074.1:0-4717 GCA_034678805.1 Syntrophomonadaceae bacterium | reverse complement strand
ATATATTCATCTACCCTGGCTATAGGTTTAAAGCCATTGATAAACTAATTACCAACTTCCATTTACCCGGTTCATCCTTATTGATGTTAGTGGCAGGCTTGGCTGGTTTTGACAATACTATGGAAGCATATCGTCATGCAGTCAATCTGCAATATAGGTTTTTCAGTTATGGCGATGCTATGTTGATTATCTAGTTGGTATTCTAGGAGGAGTATTTCTGAGATTTCAAGTAAAAAAATATGATAATTCAAGCTCGGCTCGCTTGGGGCAAATTGATACCCCGCATGGATCCTTTACAACTCCTATATTTATGCCGGTCGGAACCCAGGCTACAGTTAAGACCTTAACCCCGGATGACCTTTATGGAATGGATGCTGGCATTGTTTTGTCCAACACTTATCACTTGCATCTCAGGCCAGGTGAGGATCTAATAGCGGAAGCCGGCGGTTTGCACAGGTTTATGAACTGGAAAAAAGGTTTATTGACAGACAGCGGCGGGTTTCAGGTATTCAGTCTTCAGGGACTGCGCAAAATAGATGATGACGGGGTTTATTTCAGCTCTCACATAGATGGTTCCTTGCGTTATCTGACCCCTGCTGCGGTGATGGAGATTCAAGAAAAGCTCGGCTCCGATATAGCCATGTGTTTCGATGAATGTTCTCCTTATCCTTGCAGTTATGAAGAGGCAGAAAGAGCGGTTCGAAGGACAACGGTATGGGCAGAACGCTGTATACTTACTCACTCGCATGCTGAGCAAGCATTGTTTGGTATCATCCAGGGAGGAGTTTTTCCTGATCTTAGAGAGCGCAGTGCTAGAGAGATAACTGATCTTGATTTTCCCGGTTATGCCGTAGGTGGCCTAAGCGTAGGAGAACCAAAATCCTTAATGTATACAACCCTTGATTTGCTGGAGCCCCTCTTGCCTCAGGATAAACCGCGCTACCTGATGGGAGTAGGGGCCCCTGAAGACTTGATTGAAGGTGTGCGGCGGGGGATTGATATGTTCGATTGCGTTTTACCTACCCGACTGGCTCGGCATGGAACTGCTTTTACCCGCAGGGGCAGAATAGTAGTCCGTAATGCAGAGTGGGCTCGGGACTTCAGCCCAATTGATCATGACTGTGACTGTTACGTATGCCAGAATTACACCCGGGCTTACCTGCGCCATTTGATAAAAGCTGAGGAAATTCTGGCTCACCGCCTATTGAGCTTTCATAATGTCTATTTTCTTATTAGTCTAATGAAGAATATTCAAGCCTCTATAGGCGGGCAGTATTTCAACGCCTTTTGTGCTGCTTTCTATCAGGATTACAAGATTTAACAAGAGGAATTTGCCAATCATTGGCGAAAATATATTAGGTTGTACAAAAAAGGAGGTAGACAATGGGTACTCAAACGACTTGGTTCACTACAGCTATATACTTTGGCGTCTTTTTGATCCTGTTCTATGCTTTAGTCATATTACCTCGTAAGAAACAGGAGAAAAAACACAAAGAGGTTATTGAAAACCTCAAGCACGGCGACAAAGTGGTAACAATAGGGGGATTAAAAGCAGTAATAGCTAAAGTAAAGGATGAAACAGTAATACTGAAGGTTAATGACAATGTGGAGATGGAGTACCTTAAGAAAGCGATAGCCTATAGAGTCGAGGGGAAATAATGTTCACCCTCGACTCCATCAAGGAAAACCATGTAATCAAAGCTTTCATTGTCAAGGGTAATGAGCATTTAGGGGCCATTGGTTATACCGATCACGGTTTGGTACATACGGGATTGGTGGCGAGTTTAAGCCGGAAGATTTTACTGGATCTGGGGTATGATCTGCGACTAGCCGAATTAGCCGGCATATCAGGGTATATGCATGATCTGGGTAATGTAATAAACCGGGTGGGACACAGCCAAAGCGGTGCCATGATGGCATTTGCAATCCTGCGCAGAATGGGGATGGAGCCGGAGGAAATATCAATTGTGGTTTCTGCAATAGGTAATCATGATGAAGGAAGTGGTCATCCCATCAATGCTGTTTCCGCAGCTTTGATTCTGGCGGATAAGTCACATGTACACCGCAATCGGGTTCGTAATACGGAGCTGGCTACCTATGACATCCATGACCGGGTGAATTATGCGGTACAGCATTCATTGCTCAAAATTGACGGAAATCAGCGGTTTATCACCATGGACCTCAAAATCGATACGGAAATATGCCCGGTGATGGAGTATTTTGAGATTTTTCTCAGCCGTATGTTATTATGCACCCGGGCTGCAAATTTTTTAAACTGCAAGTTTGCATTGATCATAAATGATACCCAGCTTTTATAAAGTGGGAGGAGAATAGTTGGAAGGAGGATAACTGGTGCGTAAGAATACCAGTATGGCTATAGTAGCCGCCATTGTAGTAGCTGTAGTAGCTTTAGCTTATTTTACCTACCGCCCTATCTTAAACCACCTCAATTTAGGACTTGACCTGAGGGGTGGTCTGCATGTCGTCCTGCAGGCGCAGGAAAAGGAGGGTGAGCAGATTACATCTGATACGATTCAAAAATCTATAGGTGTACTAAGAAACCGGGTTGACAGTCTTGGCGTTAAGGAGCCGAGTATCTACCCCCAGGGTAACGACCGCATTGTAGTGGAAATTGCCGGGGTGGATGATCCGGAACAGGCAATTAATATAATTAAGAATACAGCCCAGCTGGAATTCCGGGATGAAAAGGGAAATGTTCTGGTTACCGGTAAGGACCTCAAGGATGCCCAGGCTTCCCCGGGTGTCAATGGCAAAGGTGCCAGTGTTGATCTCGAATTCAACGATACTGGTGCCAAGTTGTTTGCCGATGCAACCGCTAAGAATGTCGGTAAGCGGATAGCCATAGTTATAGACAATGAGGTGATAAGCGCCCCAACTGTGGACGAACCGATTCCAAGCGGCAGAGCGCAGATAAGCGGTAATTTTACTGCTGAAGAAGCCCAAAACCTGGCGGTATTACTCCGCTCAGGTGCCCTGCCAGTATCGTTCAGCATTATGGAGAAACGCACTGTGGGCCCGACGCTGGGGGCCGATTCATTAGATATGAGCGTTAAAGCGGCCATTGTTGGATTGATCGCTATCCTGATTTTTATGATCGGTTATTACCTTCTGCCAGGTGCAGTCGCAGCCGTGTCTATGGTCCTATATACGGTTCTAGTTCTCGGCACTATGGTCTTGCTGGGATCGACCTTAACCCTACCTGGCATAGCCGGGTTTGTACTATCGATAGGTATGGCTGTAGATGCCAACATTATAATCTACGAGCATATCAAAGAAGAGTTGCGTTTAGGCAAAACCCTGAAAGCGTCAATACAGTCCGGTTTTGCCCGCGCCTTTTGGACAATTTTCGATTCTCAGCTAACCACCCTTATTGCTGCTCTGGTTCTTATATATTTCGGCAGTGGTACTATAAAGGGATTTGCGGTGACCCTTTCCATAGGTATCATAATGAGCATGGTAGTGGCTCTCGGCTTCACCCGCTATGTTATGATACTTTGTGCTGATTTTGCCAGGGGCAATAAACTATACGGAGTGTAAGGAGGGCAGGCTATGCAATTCATTGAGAAAAGAAAATGGTTCTATATATTTTCATTATGTATCATAATTCCTGGGATTATATCAATGTTTCTGCAGGGTTTCAATCTTGGCATAGATTTTAAGGGCGGTTCAGTCTTGCTCTATAAAATTGAGGCGTCTGCAGACGCCCCGGCAGTTACTAAAACGATTCAGGATCTGCAAATTGTCAGTGAAGTGAGCGTGCAGCAGAGTGGTGACGAGTTTTACATTCGGACCAACGAACTTAACCAGGAACAAACCCAGCAGATAACTACTGCACTTAATACCCAATATGGATCGGCAATCCTCCAGAGTGCAGAAAGTGTAGGGGCCACCATAGGGAGCGAGTTGGTTAAGAACGCATTTTTGGCTGTCTCCATTGCCCTGGTTTTAATGCTTATTTATATTACTTTCAGATTTGAATGGTCTTTTGGGTTGGCGGCAGTTTTGGCGTTATTCCACGATGTCTTGATAGTATGCGGGATTTTTTCCTTATTCCAATTGGAGGTAAACGGAGCCTTTATAGCAGCAATACTCACCATTATAGGATATTCTATCAATGATACCATCGTTATTTTCGACCGGGTCAGGGAGAATCTGCGCATGAAAAAGAAGGATGCGCTTGACACTTTATTAAACCGCAGTATCATGCAAACCCTGAATCGCTCAATAAATACGGTACTTACTGTGCTTATGCCCCTTATAGCCTTATTGATATTCGGCGGGGCAACCATCAAGGTGTTCACAATCACCTTGCTGATTGGTTTCCTATTCGGAATGTATTCATCTATTTGTGTTGCCAGTCCGATGTATTATGAAATTAAACAGAGAGCATAACTACATTAAATATAATTAAATTGCAGAAAGGGCTTCTCAGTCGAGAAGCCCCCAGCTTGTCAAATACCCCTCGCCGATACGCAATAAACGGCGGGGGTTAGGCGTTTTCTGTGGTAAAATTAGATGGGTGATGAATATGCTTGAACGGGCTAAGAATCTGCGAAACAATATGACTATTGTGTATCTGGACGGAATGGTACCCCAGGACCACATATTGAGAAAAATAGACAGGGTGGTAGACTTTAATCGCATATATGATTTGGTGGAGCACCTTTACTGCGAAGATAACGGGAGGCCGGCAGTT
>JAXDBN010000073.1:0-5054 GCA_034678805.1 Syntrophomonadaceae bacterium | reverse complement strand
GCTTACCCTACTCCCACTCAATGGTCCCGGGCGGTTTGCTGGTTATATCATAAGCAACCCGGTTTACCCCCCGGACCTCATTGACTATGCGCCGGGCCATAATGTCCAGCAATTCATAAGGCAGCTGGGCCCATTCGGCAGTCATGGCATCATCGCTGACCACCGCCCGGATAATTATTGGGTAAGCATAGGTGCGGGCATCGCCCATCACTCCAACGCTCCTGACTGGCGGCAGCACCGCAAACGCCTGCCAGATCTCCTTTTCCAGGCCGGCCCGTTTTATCTCTTCTCTGACAATAAAATCAGCATCCTGTAATATCCTTACCTTCTCCGGGGTAACCTCTTCCAGCACCCTCACACCCAAACCGGGGCCGGGGAAAGGCTGGCGCCAGACGATATCTTCTTCGATCCCCAGCTTCTCACCGATGACCCGCACCTCGTCTTTAAACAGCCAGCGCAAAGGTTCGATCAGCTCGAACTGCATATCTTCGGGAAGCCCCCCCACGTTATGATGGCTCTTGATAGTATGGGCTGTGCTGGTGCCGCTTTCCACCACGTCGGGATAGATTGTCCCCTGCACCAGGAAGTCAACTTGACCAAGTTTCTGGGCTTCTTCTTCAAAGACGCGGATAAATTCTTCCCCTATAATTTTTCGTTTTCGCTCCGGATCCTTTACTCCGGCTAACTTGCCCAGGAAACGTTCTCCGGCCTGGGCAACCACCAGGTTAATGTGCTCCTGGTCCTTGAAGGTCTCAATTAAAGATTCAGTCTCCCCTTTGCGCATAAGGCCATTGTCAACATAAACGCATACCAGCTGGTCACCTATAGCCCGGTGGACCATGGTAGCTGCCACCGATGAATCCACCCCGCCGCTTAAACCACAGAGAACCCGTTTATCGCCTACCCTGGCCCGGATATCCCGGACAGTATCTGCTATGTAATCACTGAGGTCCCAATCACCTTTCAGCCCGGCCACTTCAAACAGGAAATTTCTCAGTACCTGCTGTCCCTCCAGGGTATGCCGGACCTCAGGATGAAATTGGACGCCGTATAAGCCCGCTTCAGGGTTGCACATGGCGGCGAAAGGGCAATTAGCTGTACTGGCAGTCAGCTTGAAGCCAGGCGGGATAGAATAAATAGCATCCCCATGGCTCATCCATACCTGGGTACGGGGTGAAATACCTTTGAACAGCAAATCCTCCCCCGTAACCTCCAATTCAGTTCGTCCGTATTCCCTTAATTCACCGGGCCTCACCTCGCCGCCCAATTCCTGGGCGATAAGCTGCATGCCGTAGCAGATACCCAGTACCGGGATACCCAGGCTGAATATGCGCGGATCGCAAACAGGCGCACCCTGCTCATGGACGCTGGCCGGTCCCCCGGTCAGAATAATAGCTGACGGCTTCCTGGCCTGCAGCTCTTCCAAGCTGATATTGTAGGGAACCATTTCACTGAATACCGATAATTCCCGCACCCGGCGGGCTATCAACTGATTATACTGACCCCCGAAATCAAGGACCAGCACCAATTCCTTTTCCATTCCTGCACCCCTAATTCGTATAAATTGACGGATCTAAAATACCGATAGCCGGTAAGTTCCTATATTGCTGGGCGTAATCAAGTCCCCAGCCCACCACGAAATGGTCCTCAATGGAGAAACCTACATATTCGGGTTGGACTGTTGTTACCTGGCGCCGCGAGGGTTTATCGAGCAAACAGCACATCTTTAAGCTTAAAGGATTCCGGTTACTCAAAACCTCGCAGATATAATTAAGGGTTATCCCGGTATCGATTATATCTTCTACCACAATAACATGTTTGCCTTCAATAGCATCATCAAGGTCCTTTAATATGCGCGCCTCGCCGGAGGATACCGTGGATTGCCCGTAGCTGGACACCTGCATGAAGTCGACCCGTAGGGGCAGACTGATTTCACGAACCAAATCGGCCATAAAAATGAAGGCCCCCTTCAATATGCCGATTACTATAACCTCCTCGCCCTGGTAGTCAGCCGTAATCTGCTGGCCCAATTCCCTGATCTTGGCCCTGACCTGCTCCTCGGTGAACAGCACTTTAATGTCCTGCATCTGCACTGATCATCCCCCCTTATGCAAGGATTATAACAACAAGTAAGCTAACTAAGCAATGCAGGAGCATCATACTATTCATCCGCGAAAATAAATATGCTAAAATTTTGGGAAGTCTATCAACCGAAAGGAAAAAGCCCGTTTATGAAGGTTGAAACCTTGAACCTGCATGGACTGAATGTCAGCGAAGCCAGGGAAAAAACCCAGCAAAATATCAAGTGGGCGATTGCTCACGGGGTGGATGTGCTGGTTATCAACCATGGCAAGGGTCATCACAGCAGCACCGGATTCTCGGTTTTGAAAACCGAGATAAGGAAGATGCTCAAAGAGGATAATATGCTTAGAGAAAATGGCTACCGGGTTATTAACGGCGAGTCGGATCAGCCTATTGCCCTGACCTATAACGAAGGCAACACACTGGTAGTAGCCCGGGGTATGGAATCGCAATTCATTGGCGGCCGGGTCCAGCAGGAAAAAAACCAGCGCATATTCTCTGAGGAAGCCCGCCGGGAAAGAAAATCCGGCAAGCGCAGGCGCGGGGATCGCTAGCTAATCTTGCTTCAGTCTGTCCATACCCGCCAAACTCAGGCGCAGGCAGATGAAGCCCAGTATAAATCCGGCCAGGACGTCGCTCAAGTAATGGACATTAAGATATATCCGGCTGAAACCAATAAGCAATACCAGCAGCAGCAAACCCGCCGCCCACCATGAGTAGGGGCGGTTTCTTTGTCTGAGCAGCAGGACAGCCAGAAACCCGTAAAAAGCCATCGACAGCATGGCATGGCCACTGGGCATGCTATATCCTGAGGCTATCGTCAGGGCTTCGCCAGTCGGACGGGTGCGTTCAAATAATTCCTTCAGGAAATCCATCAGAACCCAGGCTGAACACAGACTCACATTGAGAAAAATCCCTTCCCAGCGTTTATAGCTATCCAGCAGGCGGTAAGTGATTATCGCTGAAAGTATCGGGTAGGCAACTGAAGATCCCAGGTAGGTGATCAGGTTAAACACCACTGCCAAATAATAAGATTGCGTGTTCTGGGCCCAGGCTTGAACCGCCAGATCCAGGTTAACGAACCAATTGAGCAGTAAATAAATGCTTTCATATCCATGCATACTGCCAGCCCCCTCCTTTAAAATTGTGCGCAAGATGACGCAAATATGCAAACCAATCCAAGCGGACATACATATTTTTTTGCCTTCTTGGGAAATGCTGTAATATAATAAAGGTGTACCATATTCATACAACCTTTATTTTATGGAAGGAGAGATGTCTATGAGTAATCATCCCCGCCGGTATCATGCCCTGACCCCCTTTGATTTCTTCCGCGGTGCAGTTAGCTTCAATGATCTGTTTGAAAAAGGTTTCCTGACTGATACCGCTGGTATCCGCGCCGATCTGAAGGAGACCGATGCAGCCTATGTTTTAGAGGCGGAAATGCCCGGCTTCAAGAAGGAAAATATCGAGGTCGAGTGGCAGGATGGCCGCTTGACGATATCAGCCAAGCAAGAGGAAGAGAAGAAAGAAGAGAAGGAAAACTATATCAAACGCGAGCGATATTATGGTGAAGTATCCCGCCGTTTCAGAGTAGAAGGTATTAAAGAAAATGAAATAACTGCCGAATACAAGGAAGGCATCTTGAAGGTTACCCTGCCCAAAGCAGCACCGGCCATTGAAGGCAAAACCAAGATCAGTATTGAATAGGTTCTCGAGATAACTTAAAACAAAATAGTGCACACAACAATTACCCCCGGAGAGAATTTACAAGCCTCCCCGGGGGTAAATCTTTTCAGCATATCACATTATTTGCTGTCTCATATAAACTCTATTTACAGAGCCTCCCGTTCCATCCAGGAGTTATCATCCATCACCACCGGAAGCACATAAGGTTTAATATATGTAAGGTCATAAACGTATATCAGGACTACCGCGATAATAAACTTGCGATATCTTTCCAAAATGCTGCGGGTGATATGGAACCTTCCCTCCAGAACTTTATGGGGCAGCATCCCCTTGGTCAGCAGATAGCGGCTGGATTCATGATCCTGGGCTATAGCCCAGGCCGCCCGGCGGGCCTGCTCCCTGGTATTGGGCCGGCGCGGGGATAGGTGGGCCAGGGTGGCAATACTGAGATTGAAGGGGGCCAATAGCTTATTATAGGTCTCTAATTCCTGGCGGCGAGCCAGGCCATCTACTATGTCTTCAAAGTAAGGCATTTCGCCAAAGGTTTGAAAGAAATCAGGATCCAGGCTGAAAGGCCGCGAAACTGGATTCCTTCTCTCCCGCCGCAAACCGTCAATGGTACGGTTACGAATTGACTGGCCCAGGTAAACCATGAATGAACCCTGTCCGGGATCATATTTATCTATTACATCCAGAATCACATTGGGGATTATCCCCGCTTCTTCATCATTGGCATTTATGTATTTTCCCCGGGTTTTGGATATTACCCGCAGGCAAAAATGTACCAGGTGGTCATAGACGTCATTAAGGGCATTCTTGTCCCCACCTTGGTACTTTTGGATTGACTCGTTTACCAGTTCATTAATTTTATCCCTATCCATCCACTGCCACCTGCCTTCAGCAAAATAGTCTTTGTTACATAGGGGCCGAAAATGGAAAACGACGGTAACTTCATTTCTCCTCTTCGGTAACCCGGCTATCATAACCAATTGGTATTAGACCCGTAGCTTTGCGTCCCTGCCTTTCGACAGGTTTGCCTTTGTCGGTGGGAGCATAAGCCCCGCCGCCGTATTAAATTGCTGGATAAAAAATTAAAACCTGCTCAGACGGAATTGCCGAGCAGGTACATTATCCCCATCTTGCTCCTGGCAACCCGGCCGTCATAACCCATTGGTCTTAGACCCGTAGCTTTGCGTCCCTATCTTTCAATAGGTTTGCCTTTGTTCAAGAGTGCTGTAGAAATATTTAACCATATTTTATGAAACATGTCCAGAGTTTTCTAA
>JAXDBN010000072.1:0-4114 GCA_034678805.1 Syntrophomonadaceae bacterium | reverse complement strand
CAATTAGACAGCTGTTTGATAGCACCGGCCGCACCGATGTGATCGGGATGGGAATGGGTCAAAAGTATGGCGGCTATATCAGTAATGTCTCTTCCCAAGCCTTTCATATACTCGGCAATAATGTTTTCCGTACCGGCAACGCCAGTGTCGATCAGGCAGCAGCGTCTCCCTTCAATCAGATATATATTAACAAACCGCTCTATCTGCGGGGTTACATGGAACGTTATTTTCAATTGATGCACCCGGTTGTTAATCCTCATTCCAACACCTCATTTCAGATAGGTAACCAAGCTGTGGTCTCAAATATTTAATGAACCTGCCTTCCTCGTCCGGTTTTAAATGTCTTCCAGCAGGTTTCTATTCGGCGCTGATTTTATTAAAGATAATAGCAAAAACCAGTAAAAATATAAACTGAGAATGACAGAAGTTTCCACCAATAGCAATTTTATTGCTTGAATAGTTGGCATGGCCTGCTAACATAAGATACAGGACAACGATCTTTGGCGTCATCTCTATCATAAAGGAGGGCATCGGAATTGACAGAGAATTTTACCGCTGATCTTAAGAATTATGCCCTTTCACAAGGTGCAGACCTGGTCGGCATAGCTGATCTGGACCGGGTGCGCAGTATCAGGACCATTCCCGAAGACCTGCTTAAACCCTATACCCGTGCTATGGTAATAGGGGTAGCCATTTCCTATGACATCTTTGAACCGATCGAGGATAGTCCCACTGCCCTTTACTCTCGCCAATATGTTACTGCCAACAATATACTTGATGACATCAGCTTTAAGATCCAGCAAAAGCTCTCTGCCGTGGGTAACCGGGCTCTGGCCCAACCTGCCTCAATGGTAGTCGACAAAGAAAACTGGTGGCCCAACCTGCCAGCCAAAGCAGTCGCCCGTGCAGCCGGCTTGGGATGGATAGGTAAAAACCTGCTGCTCATCAATCAGCGGTTCGGGGGCCGGGTAAGATATGCCGTAATCCTGACTGACGCATCGATCGAAGCCGATCAGCCAGTACCATTCCGCTGCGGCAGCTGCACCAAATGCGTGGATGCCTGTCCAGCCCAGGCCATCAAGGGCGCCTCTTGGGAAGAATACCCCGCCGACCGTGATACCGCCCTCTATTTTGACCGCTGTGTGAGCAAGCTGAAAGATGATTTTGCCACCCGGCCTGATATAGGCTATCCCGTCTGTGGGGTCTGCATTAAAGTCTGTCCCTGGAGCCAACCCAAAATGAAACCCCAAGAATAGTAAAATCAATGGCTTGGGGTCCAATTTTGTTTAATTAAATCAACCAGCGCGATACTCTATAACGGGTACGGATTTTGAGCATAAAAAAGCTGGCAATTAAACCGGCGTATGATACAGCCATAGTTTTTTTGACGGTTAAGAACCACCGCAACCAGCTATTGTGTAGTTGGGCCGGAGCCCCATTTATCAAGGGCCTGGCCCTGGTGCCAAAATATGTATCTAGTGTAAAACCGCGTCCAAGGCAGGATAATACCGGTGCGATGTCATATATAATATATAATCCATGTTTACTACGAAAGGTACAGGTAAATGAAAAACAACCAACGAATCCATATCATTTTTTTGCTTCTGATAGGTTTGACCCTGGCGGCGTTCGGGACATACGCTTATAATGCCAATACTGCCGGCAACGCAGAACAAACCAACAGCATTGCCTCCGCTCCCGGCTCAACGGCCGGCGATTGTTTGCAAAACGGCGACCCGGGCACCGACTCCACCCTCAACGGTGCCAGCAATGCGGAGACAGCCCAACCCGCACCGGTTCCATCCCCAACCACTACAACCTATACGGTCAAATCCGGTGATACCCTATGGGATATCGCCGCTCTTTATCACACTACCGTTGCCCAGCTGCAGGCGCTCAATCATTTGACCAGCGATGCCCTGTCACTGGATCAGACGCTGCTGGTGGCTGGTCAGGCGGATCAGGGCATCAAGGTGGCCCAGCAAGCTCCCGCGCCTACCCCCAGCCGTTCCGGGACAACTTCCCGCACGGCGGTGCTGCAGTATGCGGCTAAGTATTTGCACACCCCCTATAAATACGGCGGTACCACTCCGGCCGGTTTTGACTGTTCCGGATTTGTACAGTATGTCTATAAGCACTTTGGCCTCAGCCTGCCGCGCACGGCGGCTGCTCAGGCAAGCGCCGGTGTCCGGGTTGACAAAGCTAATTTGAGCCCGGGGGATCTGGTGTTTTTTAAGACCGGTAGTTCCGGTATTGACCATGTGGGTATCTATGCCGGCAGCGGCCGCTTCATCCATTCCAGTTCGCCGACTTCCGGCGGCGTGATCTATACCTCCTTGGGTGAGAGCTTCTATGCCAGGACCTATGCCGGAGCCAGGCGGCTGTCCTATTGACAGAAGGACCGCAAATGCGGTCTTCAGATCGTTAAAAAAGGCTTATAGCGGCGTTAATACGGTAATCCCGTTCAATCGACGTACCTCATGTATGCCTCAATCGCGGTCTTCCCTATTGCCTTGCTCTAAGCCTTTTTTGCTCGGTCTGTCCATATACAGACTTCTTTAACACCCTGAGGTAATATTTTACCGCAGGATGCTGCCGCCGATGACCATCCGCATGGCTTCGGAAGTCCCTTCATATATTTCAGTAATCTTGGCATCACGATAGAGGCGCTCCACCTTAACTCCCTTACAATAGCCATAGCCGCCATGGATCTGGACCGCCTTGTTGGTAACCCTCACGGCTAATTCTGAGGCGTACAATTTGGCCATAGCAGCTTGTTTGGAGAAAGGTTTGCCCTGGTCTTTGAGCCAGGCTGCCTGCCAGGTTAGTAATCTGGCTGCCTCGATTTCAGTTGCCATATCCGCAATCCAGAACTGAATCTGCTGCTGTTTGGCGATAGGTTTGTTGAATTGTATCCTCTGCTTGGAGTAACTGATGGCTTCATCCAGGGCCGCCTGGGCTATCCCGACTGCCTGGGCGGCGATCCCGACCCGGCCATGATCGAACCCATTCATGGCTATCTTGAGGCCTTGTCCTTCCTGGCCGACAAGATTTTCCTTCGGCACCCGGCAATTCTTGAAATACAAATCGGATGTTTGAGATGAACGCATCCCCATCTTGTGGATCTTAGATCCGATGGTCATTCCCGGCGTATCCCTGGGGATAATAAAACAGCTCATCTCGCCCTTTTCTTTATTGGTCCAGGCGAAAACCACAAAGGTATCAGCTACCGGCCCATTGGTACAGAAGGTCTTGCTGCCGCTGATCAGGTATTCATCACCTTCCGCAACCGCTGTAGTCAGGGCTCCTCCGACATCAGTCCCGGCGGTTGGTTCGGTAATGGCAAAAGCACCGATTTTACCCTGGGCCAAGGGGGCCAGATAGGCCTTCTTCTGGGCCTCGGTGCCGAAATTATTGATGCACATGCAGGCTACTCCGGTATGTACGGATACATTGAAGGCGGTGGCGGCACAAAACTTGGCCAGCTCTTCAATGGCTACCACATAGGTAATATAGTCGGCACCTGCCCCGCCGTACTCCTGGGGAAAGGGCATGCCCAGCCACCCGCCCTGGCCCAATTTTGCATATAGATCAGCCGGCCAGCTGGATGAATCGTCTATCTCCTCAGCGATGGGATCGACATATTCCTGGGCGAAATCCCTCATATTACTTCTAACCAGTTCCTGTTCCTCGGTAAGATTAAAATCCATTTCCGTCCCTCCTTTTTAGGCTAACCATCTGTGTATTGAACCTATAGCAGCAGGAATAACAGGATTGGGTATAATTATTGCTTGGATCCGGGTATTTGGTGAGATCAGTACTTGGTGCGGATAAGTTGTAAATGCGATTATGCTGGAGATGGGATGTTTACTTCAATGAGGCTTTGAGTATCTTTGGATTGCGCAAAGATCAATTTGTTGGTGGTATTTTTTAAAACCTATGGCTGCCTGTCAGCGGGCCTCGTTCCTCCTTTCATAACCATGCTCCTTTTTATCGGCACCAAAGTTTAAATTTTATTTAAATTTTGCTACCCAGTACTTCTATTTTAATAGGTATGGAGACATTATTTCAAACAAAACATTAGTAGTCGGGAGTTAGATAAGCCTGAACAGGA
>JAXDBN010000071.1:0-16529 GCA_034678805.1 Syntrophomonadaceae bacterium | reverse complement strand
GTTTTATCAACGGGTGTGTATGTATACAAGAAAAGGGTTGTAATTTATTTAGTACAGGCATAGAATGACTTTTAGAAAATGGACGAGTTTGAGCGGTTGCAACAAAAGTGAGGGGAGGCAAAAAAATGGACGAGAAATATTGGGATTGCCTGGATTGCCAGGCCTGCACGGCTTGTGCTCATTCCGAGAGCGAATGTACTGCTTATAGCGAGTTTTTCGAAATATCCTTAGCGGCAGAGAAGGAATCAGCCGATAAAGGAGCAGCTGCCTAGAGCGCAGAGGCAGCTGTCTAAATTGTTCCAACCTGGTTTACCGGTACGATTGTCTATGATACACGGGAAGACATTTTTTTAATTGTGAACGGCGATAGTAATCACGATAAGTCATACCCAGTCTATGGTTAAAAACGACCGGAATAACAGAGTAAGAAAAGCGAACCAATTTCAAGAGTACCTATATATAAATTGTTGCAACGGCTTAAATTAAAGGCGCTGTCAAATCCAATGACAGCGCCTTGGTTATGCAAATCTGATTTATCGATAGAACGGTTAGAGTATATAACGACTTAGGTCCTCGTCCTGGACGATCTTGTTTAAACGAGTTTCTACATACTCCCTGTCGATGGTAATTTCTTGTCCCTGCATATAAGCAGCTTCAAAAAGCAAGTCCTCCAATACTTTCTCCATAATGGTATGGAGACGGCGGGCACCAATATTCTCAGTTCTGGCATTGACCTCATAGGCTATCTCAGCGATGTATTCAACTGCTGCATCAGAGAAAATTACCGAGAGTCTTTCGGTATAAAGTAAAGCAGTGTACTGTTTTAATATCGAGTTATTAGGCTCCCTTAAAATCCTGGTTAGGTCTTCTTTTTTCAGATTTTCCAATTCGACCCGGATAGGAAAACGGCCCTGTAATTCCGGGATTAAGTCTGAAGGTTTGCTGACATGGAATGCTCCGGCAGCTATGAAAAGGATGTGATCTGTCTTAACCGGACCATATTTGGTGACTACGGTGGAGCCCTCAATAATGGGTAGAATATCGCGTTGCACCCCTCCGCGGGATACATCGGGTCCGTATGAACCTTCTTTACTGGCTATCTTGTCTATCTCGTCCAAGAAAACCAGTCCATCCTGCTCAACTCGCCGAACAGCCTCGCGATTAGCCTCTTCGGTATCAATAAGACGTGTGGCTTCTTCATAACTAAGCAACTCGCGTGCCTCTTTGACTTTCATCTTGCGTTTTTTACTAGTCTTGGGCAGAATGCCGCCCAGCATATCCTGAAAATTAATACCCATTTCTTCGACACCGGATCCGGAAAAAATCTCCATGAACGAATTATTTTTTTCTTCAACCTCAATCTCGATCATTTCCTCTTCCAGTTCCTTACGGGCCAGTTTTTGACGGATTATTTCGCGCTGATTCTCAGCCTCGCGCATCTGGTGACGATAGTCATCATCTTCGCGGGGACTGTTCTGTACCTGTCCCATCAAGAATTCCAAGGGATTTTTGCTATACCCGGTCTTTTTATTGGGCAAGGGACGGAGGTAGTCTATGAGCCGTTCTTCAGCCAGTAAGGCCCCTTTTTCACGGACTTCCTCCATCTTTTCATGTTTTACCATCCTTAATGCCGTCTCCACCAAATCCCTGATCATGGAATCTACGTCTCGGCCCACGTATCCAACCTCGGTAAATTTGCTGGCTTCAACTTTTACAAAAGGTGCCTTCACTAATTTGGCCAGCCGCCGGGCAATCTCAGTCTTCCCTACCCCAGTTGATCCGATCATTATTATATTCTTCGGATATATCTCCTCACTCAAATCAGGGGGCAGCATCTTACGCCGGTAACGATTGCGTAATGCTATAGCAACTGCTTTCTTAGCATCTTTTTGACCTATTATATATTTATCCAGTTCCTCCACGATCTCTTTGGGTGTTAGGTTATGCAAATTTTTTCTCCTTTTTGATTCAGTTTATTCAACAACCTCTACAGTAATGCGGTCATTAGTATATACGCAAATCTCCCCGGCTATTTTCAGCGCTTCGAAAGCTATTTCTGCGGCCGTTAAATCCGTAAACCTGGCCAGAGAACGCGCTGCCGCCAGCGCGTACGGTCCACCCGAACCGATGGCAGTTATGCTGTCATCTGGTTCAATGACTTCTCCGTTGCCGGAAATTATGAACATTTTATCACGGTCGGCCACTATCAGCAGGGCTTCCAGCTTGCGCAAGATCCGGTCGCTGCGCCACTCTTTGGCTAACTCTACCGCTGCCCGGGTGAGATTACCACCCATGGACTTTAGCTTTTCCTCAAATTTGGCGAACAAGGTGAAGGCATCCGCCACTGATCCGGCAAATCCGGCCACTACTTTGCCTTCATAAATTTTTCTTATCTTTACCGCATTATTCTTCATAACTACATTTTGCCCAAAAGTAACCTGGCCATCTCCGGCGATGGCCATCTGTCCACCTTTTTTCACCGCTACAATAGTCGTTGCTTCAAACATTTTTTCACCTCCGGGGATGATTTTCTTCATGAATGGTTTTGATCCTATCCTTGGTCAAATGGGTATATATCTGGGTGGTAGAGAGATTAACATGGCCCAATAATTCCTGAACCGAGCGCAAATCAGCACCGTTATTTAACAGGTGGGTGGCAAAAGAGTGCCTTAAGGTATGGGGACTCACCCTCTGGTTCAAGGCTAGCCGCTCAACGTATTTATTAATAATATTACGAATACTGCGGGCTGATATTCTGCTTCCTGATTTATTAACAAACAGAGCCGGATTAGCTGCTGTGTTTTTAACAAGTAACGATGGTCTGCCCTTCTCAAGATAATCACGCAGTGCTTTTTTGCTCTTGCTGCCTAAGGGAGCCAGTCTCTGTTTATGGCCTTTGCCTAAAATAAGAATCCAGTTCGCTTTCAGGTCCAGGTCATGGAGGTTGATACCTACCAATTCGCTGACCCTAACCCCGGCTGCATACAAGGTTTCCAATATGGCTCTATCTCGTAATCCCAAAGGAGTTCTGATATCAGGAGCTTCAATCAGCATTCTTATCTCCATTGGGTATAAAAAACGCGGTAAATGCTTCTCCTGTCGAGGTGTGGATACGTTCACGATAGGATTGTCCGTTAGCAGGTTTTCCCGGCACAGGTATTTGACAAATGAGCGCAAGGCCGCCATTTTACGGGCAATAGTTGCCCGGCTCAAATCATACTTATACATCTGAGTTATATATTCCCTTGTGGCTGGGTTGGTTATACTGTTTATCGGCACCTTCGATTTATCTATTTTGTGATGGTCAGCTAAAAATTCCAGAAACTGATCCAGGTCCGTTCTATAGCTAGTCAGAGTCAATGGTGAAGCGCTCTTCTCCACCCGGAGATAGGCCAAAAAATTCGGAATTTCATTGGTAAAAGTGTTTTCTTCGCCGGGATTTGCAGTGATGGGCATGGTATTCAATCCTTTTCTCCTCGTGCTGGGTAAGGCTATAGCCACGACAGGAATTCATCCATACGAGAATTTGACCGAAGCACATAGGCTTCATAACGTCTCTTCTTGTCCTTATAGGTCTGATCCATTGGGGGCAGAATACCGAAACTGGCATTTACTGGCTGAAAGTTCGTCTGACTGGAGTCGGTAATAAATGCTGCCAGGGCACCCAGCATGGTTTCGCTGCTTAATACCAGGGGGCTTTGGGCTCGTCCCTGGCGGACCGCATTTATCCCGGCCAGGATACCTGTTGCTGCCGATTCCATATAGCCCTCAACTCCGGTAATTTGCCCCGCAAAAAACAGGTTTGGTTCCTTTTTAAATTGTAATGTTGGCTTTAATATCTGGGGACTATTAAGATAGGTATTGCGGTGCATAACCCCATATCTTACGAATTCAGCTTTCTCCAGCCCTGGTATGAGCCTGAAAATCCTATCCTGCTCACCCCATTTTAATCTGGTTTGGAAACCAACTAATCCAAATACAGTGCCTGCTTTGTTCTCCTGGCGCAACTGTACTACCGCCCAGGCCCTTTGATTGCTGCTGGGATCAATCAAGCCCACGGGTCTCATGGGACCAAATCTCAGCGTATCAATACCCCGGCGTCCCATTACTTCAATCGGCATACAGCCGTCAAAGAAAAGCTTCTTATCAATGCTATGTCCTTCGGCTACATCAGCTTGAACCAGTTCATTATAAAAAGTCTCGTATTCTTCCCGGCTCATAGGACAGTTATAGTAATCGCTGTCTCCTTTATTATAGCGGGAAGCTTTGAATATCTTAGTCTGATCAAGACTCGCCAGGGTGACACTCGGCGCGATTGCGTCATAAAAAAACAAGTTATCTTCCCCAGTCATACGACCCAGTTCATGATAGAGTGTTTCAGAGGTCAGTGGTCCGGTAGCTACTATATTTATTCCATGATCGGGGATTGACTTTATTTCTTGCCGGATTATGGTGATGCCCGGGTGTGATTCTAAGCGCGCGGTTATCAGGGAGGCAAAATAATCGCGGTCCACGGCCAGGGCAGCACCAGCTGGAACCCTGGCTTCTTCAGCACAGATAAGAATCAAAGATCCTAATGCGCGCATTTCCTGTTTTAACAAACCCTGGGCAGAAGTTGGTTGTTCTGATTTTAGTGAATTGCTGCAGACCAGCTCAGCTAACTGTCCTGTCCGGTGGGCTGGGGTCATTCTATCAGGCCGCATTTCCCATAATTTAACCTCAAATCCTGATTGGGCAGCATAGTAAGCCGCCTCGCAGCCGGCCAGACCTCCGCCTATTACATTAATGAGCGGCAACATATTCTTTCGTTTCCTGGAGATGTTTGCACTCGGGATTCTGGCAGACAATTTGAATCATGTGTTTGCTGTATTTTTCTACCATGGCATCCCCACACTCCGGACATTTTTCACCGGTAGGTTTATTCCAGGAGCGGAAGTTGCATTGCGGATAGTTTTTGCAGCCATAATATTTACGCCCCTTTTTGGACTTAAGTGCCAATATCTGTCCATGGCAAAATGGGCAGGTTACTCCGGCTTCTTCGTTGATAGATTCGGTGTATCTGCACTCGGGGAAACCAGAACATGCAACAAACTTACCGAACCGTCCGTGTTTTATCAGCATTGGCCTTCCGCATTGCGGACAATCTTTGCCAGCGTCCTCATCCTTTATTTCTACTTTCTCGATGAGATCCTGGGCTTTTTCCAAATCGGCATTAAAAGGAAGGTAGAATTCACGGATCACTTCTTTCCAGTTCAATTGACCTTCTTCGATCAAATCAAATTCTTCCTCCATCTTGGCGGTGAAATCAATGTCCACGATATTGCCAAAATGTTCAGTAAGTAAATCTACTACTATATAGCCTAATTCAGTGGGTACAAATTGCTTGTTTTGTCTTTCTACATAACTCCGTTTAATAATTGTCTCGATTATAGGTGCGTAAGTACTGGGCCGGCCGATATTCTTTTCCTCCAATAATTTAACCAGACTGGCATCTGTATAACGGGGTGGAGGTTGAGTAAAATGCTGCTCGGGCTGCAGTTTCTTCAAGTTGATTACCTCGCCGATTTCCATATCCGGGATGGGATTTTTCACTTCATCCTCTTCATCGTTATAAACGCGCTTATATCCCGGGAATTTCAATTGCGATGATCCAGCCCGCAAACCATAATCCCCCGCCTGGATATCAGCTTTAACCGTATCAAAACGGGCAGCAGTCATCTGGCTGGCCACAAAACGTTCCCAAATAAGTTTATAAAGACGGAATTGATCCCGGCTTAGATATTCTTTGACGCTATCCGGGGTACGGGTCACAGCAGAAGGACGAATGGCTTCATGAGCATCCTGGGCCGACTTGCGGCTTTTGTATTCATTGGCAACATGAGGTGCATAAGCAGCCCCATACTCTGCTTTAATAAATTCCAGTGTATCGATCTGAGCAGTACTGGCTATTCTGGTGGAGTCGGTACGCAAGTAGGTAATCAAGCCCACATTGCCCTTTCTGCCCAACTCTAAACCTTCGTATAATTCCTGGGCTACCCGCATTGTTCGGGTGGGCGAAAAGCCCAGCCGCTTAGATGCCTCCTGCTGCAGGGTGCTGGTAATGAAGGGGGGCTTGGGCTTAACACGTTTCTCTTTTTTCTCAAGGTTCTTTAATATGAAGACTGCATCGAGCAGGTAATCGCTCACTTGACTCTGCTCTACCTGGTTTTTCAGCTCCACTTTGCGTCCTTTGTATGTAACCAGGTTAGCAGCAAACGCTTTTTGGGCATCTTTCTGCAACAGGGCTTCTATTGTCCAGTATTCTTCCGGTTTAAATTGCTGAATTTCTTTCTCCCGTTCGCAGATAATCCGCACAACCACTGATTGTACACGTCCGGCGCTTAATCCTTTGCGAATCTTGCTCCACAGCAGCGGGCTTAGGTTATACCCAACCAGTCGGTCCAAGACCCGTCGGGCTTGTTGAGCATTAACCAGGTTTACATCTATGGGCCGTGAATTTTTAATAGCTTTCTTAATAGCCTCGGCGGTTATTTCATTAAATTCGATGCGGCATTTCGATCCTTCGGGTATGTTTATGAATTTTTGCAAATGCCATGCGATCGCTTCGCCCTCCCGGTCAGGGTCAGTAGCCAGAAGAACACGGGAGGATTTCTTGACCTCATTCTTGATTTCCTTGAGTAATTCTCCCTTGCCACGAATAGTAATGTATTGTGGTTCAAAATCATTACCTACGTCTATACCTAATTTACTTTTGGGCAGATCTCTGATATGTCCAACACTAGCCTTTACACGATAGTTTTTACCCAAAAATTTGCCGATAGTCTTTGCCTTCGCGGCTGACTCCACAATCACCAGAGTATTCTCAGCCAAATTATCACCTCGTTAGTTTCTACTGGGATTATAGCTATAATATTGGATATGACTTATGATCATATACTAAGATGGTTAAACTCTCACATAGTAATTACCCGGCATCGCCCTAATTATTCCCTTCAATTCCAATTGTAATAGCACCGCACTGAGTCTGCCAATACTCAAGTCGACACATTCGAGTAATTTATCGAAATGGACTGTCTCATGAGCTATCGTCTGTAAAACCATCGTTTCCTCCGGATTGGATCCAAACTGGAGCTCCCCCTGTATGGTTACCGGCTCCCCACTATTATCCAGCCCGTATTCATTAAGGATATCCTTAGTACTGCCTACCAGGCAAGCACCTTGTTTAATTAAATTATTGGTTCCAACGCTGTTGGGACTGTTGATTGGGCCGGGGAGGGCAAATACATCCCGTCCTTGCTCAAGCGCAAAATCTGCTGTGATTAGCGCTCCGCTCCTCTGCTTGGCTTCAACAACCAGAACCCCGTGAGACAATCCAGAAATGGTTCGATTACGTGCGGGAAAATTGCCAGGTTCCGGACGCGTACCCGGAGGAAATTCGCTAATCACCACTCCACGCTCGGTAATCTGGTTAAATAATTTAATATTCTCCGGAGGATATATAATATCTATCCCGCACCCTAATACCGCAGCGGTCTTTCCCCCGGCATCTAAAGCACCCAAATGTGCTTCAGTATCTATCCCCCTGGCCATACCACTTGTCACTACTATGCCCTGTTCAGCCAATTCCCGGCCAAATCTTCGGGCTTGAACCCTGCCGTAGGTGGTCGCTCTTCTTGATCCTACCACCGCCAGGCATAATTCCTGCAGGATTGTTATATCTCCCCGATAATATAATAAATAGGGAGGATCAAAAATGGCGCTGAGCATGTCCGGATATTCCGGGTCCTCTATATCGCATATCGTTATATTATCACCGCGCAGCCTCTCCAATAAAGTAATTGGATCCGTTTCTAGTCTGGCTTTGGTGATTGCGGTTTGGATTGATGGCGACAAAGTGCATTGCTGCCAGATATCTGCATTGCCCTCCAGGCAGTCCTGAAAACTGCCAAGTTGTTGTTTGATCTTCCATAGGGTCTTGTGCCCGACACCAGGTAGGCGGTGTAAAAAATATAAGCTGGCCATCTCTGTTTCGTTCATAATAATCCAACTCCATTAGCTATCCTTAATAGCATAATATCATAATTGGCAATTTTATACAGCCACTGCCAGTCTCTAAAGCAATTGATAACATAAAAAGCACAACTATGCAAGATAAAGGCATATTAAACTATGGGCAGTGAAAAAATGGGGCGGGGGGATCATAGATATTAACTGGCATTCCAAAATAAATGGCCCGTACCAAACAAGAACAGTGGAGAAAATAGGCTTGGCTATTATGAAGCCAACATTCAGACAGGATTCAATTCCATTATAGCTGTAGTTTGATTAGCCCAGACATCCCATACTTTGACCGCGATATGTCGAGGCAGCCCGGTTTCTAATTTCAAAAGCATATTGGAGGCAAGAGGGCCTTTATATCTCTGGCTTCTTAACACCTGACAGCAGGATTTGAAGCTCTGATTATAATCAAGGTCGATCTCCCAAAATTCTATGTAATCGGTAAAGCTGCCACCCTCAAATGGTTCAGAAATATGGGCTGGCTGATAGATTTCTATCCCCAAATCAATCAAAAAATGGTTGTGGTCCATCTTGCTGACCCGCGGCTTCTTTAAAATCAGTTTATTTTCCTGGGCGTCATTAACCATATAATCAGTACTAATGATCTTAAAAGGAGAAGATCCGGTTTTTATTAAACGATAGACACTGGTTTGTAAAGCCAATGGGCTGCTATCGCACAGCACCCATTTCCGCCCCATTTCGTTACAGACTTCAGCCAGGGTCCCGGATCCTGCAAAAAAGTCAGCCACCCGACTGCCAGGCTGGGAGGCAGCAGCTACCAGCCTCTTTATTAGTTCCTTCGGTTTCTGGGTAGGATACTTGAGATTCTCATAAGCAGTAGGACTCAGAATTTTATTAATATCCGTCCACCAGTCCTGCATTAAAGCTCCTTCTTCGTGCAGTCTGTAGCGATCCCCTTTCACATTGGTCAGCCCGCGCTCCATTGTTCCAGATGTATAAGGCCGGAATTGGGGATTGAACACATAGTCCGAACTTAGGGCATACCATAGAATGGAGTCATGTTTACGATGAAAATGGCGGCGGGAGTTACCTCCTCCCCCAAAACACCAGGCAATATCGTTGACAAAATTCTCCCGGCCAAAAATCTCATCCAGCAACATACGCACATAGTGATTGGTATGCCAGTCAACATGAACTATGATGCTTCCCTGAGGACTCAGAGAGTTCTTCATCATTTGCAGACGTGGGTATAACATATCCAGGTAGGAATTTAATCCCTGGGCCCAGCGATCATGAAACGCGGGACGTTGAATTGTCGTTTCACTGGCGCTGGAGCCGACGGTGATGCTGGAACTGTATGCAATATCAGTCATATAGGGCGGATCTATGTAGATTAAATCAATTTTATCGGCTCCTGCCCACTGGGAAACATTCTGTAAAAAGATTAGGTTATCACCATAACAGTATATATTGTCGGTCTCATTCGGGAGAGCAGATGGTTCTTCCACCTGTTCATAATAATCGCCGGTTCCCCAGAAGGGATTTACTTGTACCCGCTCGATTTCACGGAAGCAGGCCTCATGCTTTTCCTCTGTTTTATTTTTACCTGCCCATGTTAACTCTACTGATTGCCGCATATTGCAACTCCAACTTTTTTTGCCAGTTTAACATAATAGAATAGTCCTGTCTTTACAGGACCAATTCAATCGGATAAGGGTGAAGGGCTCTACCTTATGAGGCATCAAAAGATGTTTACTTCAACCATATCCCCAGACCTCAGACCTTGCTTTTCGTATGCAATATGAATGAAACCATCCGCCTGGGCCAGGATGCTCATAAGACCTGATTTACCCAGTAAGGGCTGCGCGTGACAACCGTCCTGACTATCGTTCAACTGAACCGCCACGAAATCATCACGCCCCGGTTGCGAAGCAATATTTACAGTAAGGGACGCAGTCACTTTGCGCAGAGCAATCGGATTAATAAGGGGGGCACACAGAATATGAAATACCATCAACGCTGATACCGGATGCCCGGGTAAGCCAATTATCAACTTTTGGCCAGCCTTGACCCCAATGGTTGGTTTACCCGGTTTTACTGCAATTCCATGGAAAAGCATTTCTGAATCTTGCATGGAAAGCATGGCTTGAATAGAATAATCCGCAACTCCCACCGAACTGCCCCCGGAAAGCACAACTACATCATTTTCGGTCAGGGCAAAATATAAGGCCTTTTTTAAGGCTTCAACGTCATCTTTTACCAATGGATACCGTTTTGGCCAAGCTCCATATGTCTCTACAGCGGCGGCAATAGAATAGGAATTGACATCTCGTACCTGCCCGGTATGTGGTATCTGATCAATCGGTATGATCTCGTCACCGCTTGATATAATACCAATCCGGTAAGGCTTCAGTACCGGAAGATAGTCTATTCCCAAAGACGCTAACAACCCAATCTCTTTAGCATGAATAGTCCTCCCCGGGCTAAAAATCAGGGCTCCTTTGGTAACGTCCTCGCCTTTACCCATAACGTTTTCTCCCGGGGCTACCGGGCGGGACAACAAAATCGTATTTTCGCTTAAACTCTCCGTATATTCAACCATTACTACCGCGTTGGCCCCGATCGGCAGCATTCCCCCGGTCGCAATCCAGGCGCATTCTCCTCTGGATATGATAAACTGAGGCTCTTTCCCCATTTCGACAGTCCCAATCAAGCTCAGCATTCCTGGCAGCGACTCACTGCTGCCAAAGGTATCCTCGGCTCTCACTACATAACCGTCAACGGTTGAACGGTTAAAAGCCGGTATATCTTCGGGACTATATACATTCTGAACCAAAATGCGGTTATTGCATCCCTCTATCGGAACATTCTCTATATCCTGTGGGGGCAAGTTATCCAGGAGTAACCTGAAGGCTTCCTGATAGCGCAGAACTTTGAGAAACTCAGGCATGGTTATTCCCCAATCTCTTTTGATTTTGCTTTGTTTTCCCATTATACTTAAACAAATCCAGACCTACAAACAGTGAGGTTAAATCCGACAGGAGGCCTTAATGAGCAGAAATATTTATATTGAAAATACACCCCTTGACGAAGCTTTGGAATTGTTCATACGGCAACTGGAGATTAGCGGGTGGTTTAATCTTGAATATGAAGAATTAGAAATTAAGGATTGTCTGGGGAGGCGAACCTTTAATCCGGTTTATGCCCGGCGCTCCCACCCTCACTACGTGGCTTCCGCTATGGACGGATTTGCTGTCAAAGCCGCCTCAACTTACAGCGCTACTGAAGTCAATCCGGTACTACTGTCTGCCAGTGAGGTACTGGAAATCGATACCGGTGATTACGTCCCCCCCCAATATGATGCCGTTATCATGATAGAAGACGTTAATATGATCGATGATCAGGTTCAGCTTATTAAACCGGCAGTCCCCTGGCAGCATATTCGTTCCATTGGTGAAGATTTGGTTGAACAGGATATGATTGTTCCCAGTCGGACGCTCATTGGGCCTTATGAATTAGCCTCCTTTAGAACGGCTTCGGTAGAAAAAGTATCTGTAATCAAAAAGCCACTAATGGCCATAGTTCCTACTGGTACTGAGTTAGTCGAAAAGGGATATGACCAAATGCCTCCCGGTGAGGTTGTGGAATCCAACAGCCGGATGCTGGCAGCTCTTTGGGAAGAATGGGGTGGGATAGCCGAACGCCACAATATCGTGGTGGACGACTGCGCATTGATTCGTCAGGCAGTACATGAAGCCGAACCAAAGGCGGACTTAATTGTAATATGTTCTGGCTCATCAGCTGGTCAGGAGGACTATACCTCTTCGATCGTACAGGAACTGGGTAATCTGATCGTTCATGGCTTGGCGACCAGACCGGGGAAACCAGCTATTCTTGGAACGATCAACAACAAGCCACTCATAGGAATACCAGGCTATCCGGTTTCAGCTCAGCTCATATTCAGCCTTTTCGCCCGTCCAATTATATATAAAAAGATGGGGCTTACCCCGCCCCCACCCGAAATAACCCAGTGTTTATTAACCCGTAAATTGGTTTCTCATGCTGGAGTAGACGAGTTCGTCAATGTGAACATCGCTAAAATATCTGACCAGTACCTGGCATACCCACTAAACAGAGGCGCAGGTATAACCAGTATCCTGGTAAAGTCCGATGGAGTTCTGCATATACCCCGAGGGACTGAAGGTATGCTGGCAGGTAGTTCCTGCCAGGTCGCTCTGCAGCGTTCACGTCGGGTAATAGATAATACTATGGTATGTCTAGGCAGCCATGACCTGGCTATTGATGTTCTGATTGACATCCTGCAGAGGGACCGTGGTTTACGTTTGATTTCCACTAATGTAGGCAGTATGGGGGGAATCATGTCCTTGAGTCGGGCTGAAGCTCAGTGCGCCGGTATGCATCTGCTTGATTATGATAGCGGTGAATATAATGTCAGTTATATTAATAAATATCTAACTGGCAGTAACATAATGCTTGTTAACCTGGTCAAGCGCGAGCAGGGATTGGTGGTTCAAAAAGGTAATCCCTTAAGGATAACCGGTGTTAAAGATCTCACCCGGTCAGAAATACGCTACATTAATCGCCAGAAGGGGGCCGGGACCAGATTATTACTGGATTATTTATTGGTAAAGGAAAACATTCCGGAAGACCACATTAATGGCTACAACCGCGAGGAATATTCTCATTTAGCGGTTGCAGCATCTATTAAAAATAATGGCGCTGATACCGGGTTGGCCATATACGCCAGCGCAAAAATTATGGACTTGGATTTCATTCCGATAGAAATAGAACGCTATGATCTGTGTATCCTTCCTGATTTATTAAGTGATGCCCAGCTTGACTACCTCCTTTCCGCGATTCGAAGCTCGGAATTTAAACAACGCATGCAGGATTATGGTGGTTATCATCTGGACCAATCCGGCCTGATTATGTGGGAAAGTCCCAAACAAAACGGATAATTACACTACGTAAAATCCCTCTGGGAATGATTAAACACCTGCCAACCCGGCCGCCAACAAAACCACCGGCATGGTTGGCCATGCCGGCGAATGAACCAGATTTCTGAAATTCAACAATAATATGGTCTTATTATTGATGATAGCCTGGACAAGCTAAAGAAAAAGATTAATAACTGAAATACAACTCTACTGTCTGATGTCAGCATTCATAAAGATAAGGTTATCATAAGTGAAGGCCTTATCAGATTTCAGGACATTTTCTGATAAAGGCACCATTAGCGCCAAAATAATCGCCATTAACAGTACCGCTAGTATATTGGTTTTCATCATCATACTGCCCCTTTCTCCTAAACGTATTTCTTCAACTGTTTTAGAGCGGCCTTTTCCAAACGCGATACCTGAGCTTGGGAAATTCCGATCTCGTCAGCCACTTCCATTTGAGTCTTGCCACTAAAAAATCGCAGCGATACTATATGTTTTTCCCGTTCATTTAATTTTTTCAAGGCCTCATTAATGGTAATCGATTCCAACCACTGGGCATCGGTGTTCTTATCATCGCTGATTTGATCCATTACTAAAATCGGATCACCGCCATCATTGTATATGGGTTCAAAAAGTGATACCGGTTCTTGAATAGCATCCAGGGCGAATACTACTTCTTCTCTTGGTACATCCAGCTTCTCAGCCATTTGGGCAATAGTCGGTTCGGTGGAATTCTCAGCTAGCATTCGCTCCCTCACCTGCAGAGCTTTGTAAGCAATGTCTCGCAGTGACCGGGATACTCTTACCGGATTATTGTCTCTTAAATAACGCCTGATCTCGCCAATAATCATTGGTACCGCGTAAGTTGAAAATCTGACATTCTGACTCAGATCGAAGTTGTCGATGGCTTTAATAAGGCCAATACACCCTACCTGAAAAAGATCATCAACATACTCGCCTCTATTATTAAAACGTTGAATAACGCTCAGCACTAGCCTTAAATTCCCTTGAATCAGCCTCTCGCGGGCTTCATTGTGGCCGCCTTTATTCATGGCAGCGAAGAGATTGCGCATTTCTTCGTTCTTTAAAACCGGTAACTTGGCTGTATTAACACCGCAAATTTCCACCTTTGTTATCAAAAAGCCACCCCTTCTCTAAATAATTTCAATTGGGATTAGCCGTTCACACAGTATAGCGAAATGGTTATTCTTAATTATTTACTTATAGGCCGCTTCTTATTCTCACCAATTACGTGAGGTCATAAAAAAAGAGCTTTACAAAAAGCTCTGATTCCGGGGGATTTATTTTACTGTCTTGTCTATTCTATCTTACGTATCTCTCTATTCAGACGTTTTAAAATCCTTTTCTCTAAACGACTAATATAAGATTGTGATATCCCTAATAAGTCGGCTACTTCTTTCTGGGTCTTCTCAGTGCCGTCAGCCAATCCAAATCGCAGCTTGATGATAGTATGCTCCCGGGGGCTTAATTTGTGCATGGCCTGCCAAAGCAATGACTTTTCTACTTCCCCTTCAATTTTTTTATAGATCATATCCCCTTCAGTGCCTAAAATATCTGACAGGAGCAGTTCATTTCCATCCCAATCGATATTAAGCGGTTCATCGAGCGATACTTCGGCCCGATTCTTCTGATTGCGCCGCAGATACATTAGGATTTCGTTCTCTATGCAACGTGACGCATAGGTAGCTAGCTTTATGTTTTTCTTGGGCTCAAAGGTATTCACCGCTTTAATCAGGCCAATAGTACCTATCGAAACCAAGTCTTCGATATTAATGCCAGTATTCTCAAACTTCTTGGCTATGTATACCACCAAACGCAAGTTATGTTCAATGAGGATGGTTTTGACTTCTTCATCACCCTGGTCTAAACGGGCTATTAGCGTAATTTCCTCTTGATCCTTGAGAGGCGGCGGCAGGATTTCAGTGGAGCCAATATAGTGAACGAAATCCGGAATGCGTTTTTTTATGTACCATCTAATAAGGAACAACCTGCATGCGGCCAATTTCTCTTTAAACTTCATAATCCGAAACCTCCTATGCAATCTGCAGTATTTCTGATGGAATGAGCAACTGGTAATCATCTTCGTTGGCAAGTTTATCGAGGTAGATTCCTACGACCAGATTTTTATGAAGTACCTTCCTCTGGTCAGGATCAATCATGATCTCGTCACATCTGAATCCCACCATCATGCCACTCTTCTGCCCGATTGAACTGAATGGTATGAGCCGCAGGCGATTAGCCCAACTGCTCTCACTCAAGGCCTCGAGAAGATCGTTCTGCTCCTTAAAATTCTCTAAGGCTGCCTGGCAATCGGTTGGTATGCAGTCCTTTATCAGGCTATATTCGGCTACAATTACTGGGCGCTTGGTAAGCGGGTCCCGGAGATGATTGCCGGTATCCAGAAATCCTTCCCCCTGGCAAACTCTGGCGCCGAAATGCAATTCGATCCGGTATTTCAATAGCGCTGGAATTAACCTCTGGGATAGATATTTCTCCCCTTGGTTGGCAAGCAATACCGCACAAATAACACCCGCCGAGAGCCACCAATAGGAAAAGCTCCCAATTGAATTGTAGCGTTTCACCTGGTAAGCCAGTGCGATGGTAGCCCCCGCGGCAACAAAACTAGTCCCGTAAAAAACCAGCAGGGTCTCTTTGAATTCCTGCCATGTTCTGGGCGGAAAAGCAACGATAACAAATAGAATAGAAATGATAATTTTGGCCGGCAGACTATAAAAAATGCCGGTATGGGGAAACAGACTCCCAACACCATATATTCCGCCCAATATCGCAACTATTGTAAAACGCCAATAATCAGCTGCCTTTCCGGTTAGCTTGGCGGTAGCCCAGAGAATAACGTAATCCATGGTGAAATTTACCAGGAATGTGACATCCACATACACTTTAGGTTGGTCCATGGGCTCACCTATATTCAGTCATAGTATTTGAATGGAGAGGCATTAAATAATCACGTCTTTCATCCATATGTCTTCCCCGTTCATTTATGTGTGGCAAATTATACTAGAACCCTTGAGCTTAATATGTTGTTTTTGGGCATGACGGCCAGGTAACTTATTCTATTTATAGGCAATATGCGGGGCTTTTTAATTTATTTTGCAGGTCCTTAATTACCAGTACCAATTCAATGTGTATTAAAATAAAGGACAAAAAAGCAGACCAGTCTCACCTGAAACTGGTCTGGGTAATTATATTTAATTACTGGCGGTTTATTGGTTATTTGCGTTTTAAAACGAAGGGGGGAATCTCTAGATCATTGCGGTCTAGGAAAGACGGGGTCTGGCGACCCGGTTGGCGCTGCTGGCGCTGTACCGGTTCACTGCTGGGTTGCAGCCTGGGCCCATCAAAACCAGTGGCTATAACCGTTACTCTTACTTCGTCCCCAAGGGACTCATCGGTGTTGGCCCCGAATATTATGTTGGCCTCAGCATCGGCAGATTCATGGATAATAGCAGCGGCTTCCTGGATTTCGAACAAAGTCAGATCTTCGCCCCCGCTGATATTAAACAGGAC
>JAXDBN010000070.1:0-5916 GCA_034678805.1 Syntrophomonadaceae bacterium | reverse complement strand
AATACCGGTACTAAAGTAGTGGCCCTGACTGTGAATGTCGATTGGGGTGAGGAATACCTCCCGGCCATGCTAACTGAGTTTCAGAAGAGCAATTGTAAGGTTACGTTTTTTGTGACGGGCAGGTGGGCGGAAAAAAATCCCGACATGCTCAAGCAGATGGCCCAAGCGGGTCATAGTATTCAAAACCACGGTTATCGCCATGTTCATTTCAATGCTTTGAGTTCAGCTGATGTCGGAACAGAAATAAAGAAAGCTGAAGATATCATATTTAATATAACCGGACAAAAATCAACCTTTTTTGCTTCACCATATGGAGAATACAACTCCCGACTAGTGAAAGCAGTAAATGATATAGGCTATCAATATATTATGTGGAGTGCTGATACGATTGACTGGCAGAAACCCGAACCAGAAACCATTGTAAACAGGGTAATGAAAAAGGTACACAATGACGCGATTATACTTATGCACCCTACTGAACCAACTGTCAAAGCACTTCCCGCGATGTTAAAACAGTTGCAGGCACAGGAATATCAAATGGTTACTATTAACGAGATTACCGCCGGTAGAGCCAATGCCAGCAGCCCAACCAATTAAGCTAATCAATAAAGTGTTGTTCATAGTAGCAATACTGATTACAGCTGGATTCGCCGATCCATCCCGGGTATCAGCAGTTCCCCGGCTGAATTCACAATATTACTGCGTAGTTGACGCTCAGACAGGACAATATATCTGCGGTAAAAATGCCAATGTTGAGAGGCCTATGGCCAGTACTACCAAAATAATGACCGCCATTCTGGCAAATGAATATGCGGCCCAGGATGAGATTGCGACAGTTAGTCCTAATGCTGACCATACCCCGGAGTATACTATTGGTTTGCGGGCGGGACAACGCTTGCCGGTTGAAGAATTGCTCAAAGTGGCTCTTATCCGTTCGGCCAACGATGCCGCCGTAGTACTGGCTGAACATATTGCCGGTAATGAGCAGTTTTTTGCCTATTTAATGTCTAAGAAGGCCTTTTTGATAGGGGCTCCGAACACCCGCTTCCAGAATGCATCCGGTTTGCCGGCCAAGAACCATTACAGCACTGCCTACGATTTGGCTCAAATGAGCCGCTATGCCGTTTCCAAACCCTATATTAGACAATTAGTCGGCACGGTTCAAACCACTTTTAAGCATCCCGCTTATCAGCAGCCCCTTACCATTCGCAATACCAATGCAGGGCTGTTGGCGGGATATCCCGGCGCCAACGGGATAAAAACAGGTACCACCGATGATGCCGGTAAATGTTTGGTTGCCTCGGCTATCCGCAAGGATCGGGAATTGATTGCGGTGGCCCTGAGATCGAGTGACCGCCAGGGAGACTGTATCAAGTTAATGGATTATGGTTTTCAGAGTACCACCCGACAAGAGATTCTGGATCACGAACAGCCGCTTAAGACTTTGCCGGTAAATAATAGCGACAATGCCCACGTCGAAGTAATACCGGCTGATGACGTATGGCTTTGGTTGGGTGAAGACAGCGATGTGATTGAAAAAATTGTACGGTTAAACTATAATCTTGATGCACCGATAAAAAACGGTCAAATCCTGGGGGAGATAGATATCTATATAAACGGGCGTTATTTTCAGAGTACCGCCCTGGTAAGCCAAGGTGAAGTCAAGCGGCAAGCCTGGATAGGAATGAGACTTATCCATCACTGGATAGAGAGCCTAAAATCCAGGGAGAATAAAACCGAAACCTACTAGACATGGGGGTAGCATTAGTGATAGAAAGTTGGAAGCTCGGCAATGGGGCTAATCTAGTGGTAGAAAACATTCCTTATGTAAAATCGGCGGCGATAGGGGTATACATTAAAAGTGGATCCCGATATGAATCTCCCAGTCTGGCAGGTGCCAGTCATTTTATTGAGCACATGCTTTTCAAGGGTACACCACAAAGAACAGCCCGCGATATAGCCGAGAGTATGGAGAGCATGGGCGGGCAGTTAAATGCCTATACCTCCAAAGAACACACCTGTTTTTATGCTCGAACCCTGGACGAAGATATATTTACTGCCATGGATATAATTTTTGACATGGTGTTTAATTCCTTGCTGGCTGAGAAGGATTTGGATGTCGAGCGTCAGGTTATTATTGAAGAAATCAATATGTATGAAGATACCCCGGATGAACTGATTCATGACGTATTCGCCCGTAAATTCTGGGAGGGTCACCCGGTAGGCAATTCAATTCTGGGATCTTCAGGCTCGATTGCAGCGATGGATAGAGATGAGTTGTTTAAGTATTACCAAACATATTATGTGCCGGCTAACATGATAATATCGGTCGCCGGGAACGTAGACATTACCAGGGTCAAAGACTATATAGAAGAGTGGCTGGACCGTTACGGGGGATCAATTCCGGCTTCCTCTATCCAAGTGCCGCGGTTCAACAAACCTTTTATTCAATTGGTTCCCAAAGAGGTGGAACAACTGCAGATATGCCTGGGTGTTCCCGGCATATCCTATCATGATGAGAGCAGATTTACCCAGAATGTCATGAACAGCATTTTAGGTGGGGGTATGAGTTCGCGTTTGTTTCAAAAACTGCGCGAAGAATTGGGACTGGCTTACTCGGTATATTCGTACCCGGCCAATTATTCTGATACAGGCCTATTCAGCATTTATATCGGCACCAGTCCTGCCAATATAGATCAGTTTTGCAGCAACCTTCACGATCAGATAGATCAGTTTGTCCAACAGGGTGTCAGCGAAGTGGAGATCGGCCGCACCCAAAAACTGATGAAGTCAAGCATATCTCTCGGCTTGGAAAGTGTTATGAACCGTATGACCCGATTAGGCAAAGCAATCATGATGTACGGAACCATTATGAGTCCCGAAGAGATTATTAACCGAATTTACAAAGTAACCCCTGAAATGGTGCAGGCAATGGCCAGGGACATTTTTAACGGTCAGCATTTCTCAGTAGCAGCTATCGGTAATGATTCGGTTCTGCCCAGCGTAGAAAAGGAATTTTCTAAATGGTGGGGGGAATAAATGTGCAAGTGCTGATTAAACGCCTTCACTCCTTTGATTTACCTTTGCCGTGCTTCATGACCGCGGGGGCTTCCGGTATGGATATTTATGCAGCCAATGAAGAGCCGGTGACGATTGGAGTTGGTCAGCGGGTTTTTGTACCGACCGGGATTGCTATTGCTCTTCCGGAAAATTGTGAAGCCCAGATCAGGCCCCGTAGTGGTTTAGCCCTAAAACACGGAATTACCCTTCTAAACACTCCTGGCACCATCGATTCTGATTACCGCGGAGAAATCAAGCTAATTGTTATAAATCTGGGGGACAAAGAGTATATATTGAAGAGGGGAGAAAGGATCGCCCAAATGGTTTTTGCCCAGGTACTTAAGCCGGAAATAGTAGAGGTGGATGTACTCGATGGCACTGGCCGCGGCGCGGGTGGTTTCGGACACACCGGAGTATAGGGGGTGGAGAGTTGCGGCTTAATGAACTGGTCGGCAAAGAAATGGTTAACATATACGATGGAATGAGGATGGGTACAGTGGGGGAATCCGATTTGCTGCTCGACCATGAAACCGGTCAAATTGTATCCATCATACTGCCTAACCGCGGCAATATGCTGAACTTTTGGACCGACCGGCAAAAGCTGGTTATACCCTGGGAAGCGGTCAAAAAGATAGGCCGCGAAGTGATCGTGGTCGAGCTGGACCATACGCATATGCGGCTAAAGAATAATTCAATTTAGCAGTAATTCAACCCCCCGGACTTTAAGTTAATAAATTTAAACCGTCTTAGCAGCGCATTGTGATGCGGCAGCCAAGGCGGTTTTTTAATTGATCTCAGCCAGTCAGAGATAATTTGAATTAATGGGCTCCAGCTAGCACTTCTATTGCACATTGGGCTACAATAGTATAATATAGTTTAAATTTTACAAGGAGGCCAAAGAAATGACAGAAAGATTCAGCAAAGAAGGGCTTACCTTCGATGATGTTCTTCTTATACCGGGGCATTCCGTAGTTTTGCCTCAAGATGTTGACGTTTCTACCCGGTTGACCAAAAAGGTGCGTTTGGAAACACCGATAATGAGCGCAGGCATGGATACTGTCACTGAGGCCCGCATGGCAATAGCCATGGCTCGCGAAGGTGGCATTGGTATTATTCATAAAAATATGACCATTGAGGAACAGGCTCGAATGGTAGACCGGGTTAAACGTTCCGAGCATGGAGTAATATCCGATCCATTCTTTTTATCCCCCCAACATAAAGTGACCGATGCTCTGCGAATAATGGAGCATTATCATATTTCAGGGGTACCAATCACTGAAGGAAAGAAACTGGTCGGTATACTTACCAACCGCGATCTTCGGTTTGAGACCGATTTTGACCAGCCAATAAGAAATATAATGACCAGCGAGAAGCTGGTTACAGCTCCGGTTGGCACCACAATGGAACAGGCCATGCAATTACTGCGTAAATATAAGATCGAAAAACTTCCCCTGGTTGATGACGATTTTAACCTGATGGGTCTTATCACCATCAAGGATATTGAGAAAACCCAGAAATATCCCCGTGCCGCCAAAGACAACCGGGGCAGGTTGATTGTCGGCGCTGCTGTCGGTACTGCTCGGAATACACTGGAGAGGGTTGCTGCTCTGAAGGATGCCGGAGTAGACGTCCTGGTTGTAGATACTGCCCATGGCCATTCCGAGGGTGTTATCCAGATGGTGCAGACTATAAAGAACCGGTACCCGGAGGTGGAACTGATAGCTGGCAATGTTGGCACCGGGGAAGCAACCGAGGCTTTGATTAAAGCCGGAGCCGATGCTATAAAGGTTGGAATCGGGCCTGGCTCAATATGTACTACCCGGGTTATTGCCGGAATAGGTGTACCACAGATTACCGCAGTAATGGAAAGCGGAAGAGTAGCCCGCAAATATGATGTACCGATCATAGCTGATGGCGGGATAAAATACTCGGGAGATATTGTAAAGGCTATTGCGGCCGGGGCTGATGTGGTAATGATGGGTAATCTGCTGGCGGGAACCGAGGAAAGCCCGGGTGAAGAGGTAGTGCTGCAAGGGCGGCGCTATAAAGTGTATCGGGGCATGGGATCAATTGGAGCGATGGAAGAAGGAAGCTGCGACCGCTACTTCCAGGAGGGTGCCCAAAAGCTTGTCCCGGAAGGTATAGAAGGACGGATTCCCTTTAAAGGCTCGGTATCGGAAACCATCTTCCAGTTGGTAGGCGGGTTAAGGGCCGGAATGGGTTATTGCGGAGTCGTAAACATTGAAGAACTAAAGACCAAAACCCAGTTCATACGTATATCTAATGCCGGGCTGACCGAAAGTCATCCCCACGATGTATTTATCACGAAAGAGGCTCCTAATTACCAGGTCTTATAGTGATGATTACCTATTTGGTGCGGATTGCTTTAGCTGGATTAGTTGGTTTCATAATGGGGATAATAAGCAACCGGCAGGATAGAACCAGGTCCAGCCGGGTATTTGCCATCATATGTATGAGTTCGGCCTTACTGGTTACAGTGTCGATGGGTATTGGCGAGAAAATTCCCTCGTTCGGCGACCCAAGCCGGATAATGGCACAGATTACTTCTGCTATCGGCTTTCTCCTAACCGGAATTATATGGGTCACCCAGGATAAGCAGGTGGCGGGAATTAATACCGCTGCCGCTTTGTTATTAGCTGCGATAATAGGTATGTTGGTGGGTGCAGGTTTAGAAAATGCCAGTGTTTTAGGGACATTCTTTTTTGTCCTGATCTATTGGCTGTCAGATTTTTTATCATCCTACAAAAGAAAGAAAATTAGGGCCGGGGACAAAATTCCCCCGGCCGATGCGGGCTAATCTGAATGACGATAGTTATCTGGAACCCAGGCTTCGTT
>JAXDBN010000069.1:0-5855 GCA_034678805.1 Syntrophomonadaceae bacterium | reverse complement strand
AACAAAGACATAATCATCGCTGCCATTATCCATAAAATCAACCGTTTTTTCAGCATAACCACCCTTTCTCGGTAACACCTGCTCTACTTTTTTGCCGCTGGATCCTTTCTTTTTATCAAACCCGATTGCTTATACTTCTGATAAAAAACATCTTTGAAATAAATATGCCTGTGCGGCAATTGTAATTACTTGTTTGTCGGTTAAGCGACTCGATGCAATCTTCCCGCTTAAGAGCCCTGCTGCTTAGCCTGATCGTTCAGCCGGTTGTTCCTGACTAAACTTCGCTCTTTAATTTAAATAATTGGATAATCTCCTTTATAATAGGTTGCAGTAGTTATATCGGGGCAATAATGATATATAGATGAAGTGCTATATCCTTTATATAACAACGCGGAAAGAGGCGTGCTGATGAAAAACCTAAGAACTCTCATCTTCTTTTTAATTTTGATCGGGCTGCTGGCCATACCCGGCTATCAACCCGGAGCTTTGGCCGGCCATGGCGAGACCATGACCATTCTATTTACGCATGATATGCATGATCACCTGCTGCCGGTTAAGGACTTGCAGGATGGAATACCTGTCGAATCCGGCGGTTTCGCCCGCCTCCAGAGCGCTGTCAATGCCCAGCGCCAGGACCACCCGGGAGCCTTGCTGGTGGATGGAGGCGATTTTTCGATGGGCACCCCCTTCCAAACCATTTTCAGCAGCGATGCCCCCGAACTGAGAATCATGGGCCGGATGGGCTACGATGTAACCACCCTGGGCAACCATGAATTCGATTACCGCGCCGCGGGGCTGGCTGAAAGCCTGACCATTGCCAAAGCCAGCGGGGACCCGTTGCCGCAGCTGGTGCAATCCAACACTGTCTTTCCCACTGATAAGAACGGCAGCCTGACCCCTACCCTGGCCGCTCTTCAGCAGGCCTATCAAATTTGTGGCATTAAGGACTATACCATAGTGGAAAAGAACGGCCTGCGCATTGGCATCTTCGGCTTGATGGGCAGAGACGCGGCTGCTAAAGCACCAATGTCGGAAGTACGGTTTGCTGATCCTATTGAAAATGCCCGCCGGGTGGTAAATATATTGGACCAGCAGGAAAAAGTGGATATGATCATCTGCCTGTCCCATTGCGGCACCGGGGAGGAGGGCTCCGATCCCGAGGACGAAACGCTGGCCCGGGAGGTGCCTGGAATCGATGTAATAATCAGCGGCCACTACCATTCGAAATTCACCCAGCCGCTGGTCATCAATAATACTATAATCGGTGCTTCTGAGGATAGCTGCAAATACCTTGGGGTAATTGACCTGGTGCGGCAAGAGAATAGTTGGGCTTTATCCGGGTACGAACTGGTTCCCATCAATGATCAGCTTCCCGCCGATGCCGGTATCGCCGCCATGGTCTCTGCTTATAAAGAGCGGGTGCAAAAAACCTATTTTGATCAATTCGGGCTGCAATATGACCAGGTGCTGGCGGCAGCACCGTTTAACTTCCACAATATCAACGATATGATAAAAGTACACCAGGAAGACCCGCTGGGTAACCTGGTCAGTGATGCCTATGTCTACGCGGTGCAGAAAGCGGAAGGCAGGCGTTATGTTCCGGTTGATGCGGCCATAGTGCCGGTAGGAACCATCCGCGGTTCCTTTTACCAGGGCAATGTGACGGCCGCAGATGCCTTCACGGCCAGTTCGCTGGGGATCGGCCCGGATAATATACCCGGATACCCGTTGATATCCGTATATTTGACCGGGGCGGAACTGAAGACGGTATGCGAGGTGGATGCGTCAATCTCGCCCATGATGGAAGATGCCCAGTTATTTATGTCCGGTGTCGATTTCGAATTTAATCCCCACCGTCTGATTTTCAACAAGGTGATCGGTGCTGATCTGCATAAGCCAGATAACACTATCCAGGAAATCGATGACGCTAGGCTTTACCGGGTGGCCGTGGGACTTTACTCAGCCCAGATGCTGTCGGTGGTCGGGGATAAATCATTCGGGCTGCTTTCCATCGTACCCAAGAACCGGGAAGGGACACCCATATCCGATTTTGAAGCGCAGGTTATCAAGGATGACGCGGATGGCAGCGAGGTCAAGGAGTGGGAAGCTATTGCCGCTTACATGCAATCGTTCCCGATAGTAAACGGCGTCCCCGAGATCCCCTCATATTACAGCCAGACCCATAACCGCAAAGTGATCAACCAGAGTACATCCATTGCTGACCGTTTCAGCCATCCCAATAAAATCGCCCTGGCCCTATATGCGGTTGTTATAGTGCTGGTTCTGCTATTGATAGTGATTATTGCCAGGATAATCTCTCACCGGAGACGTAAGCTGCAATCATGGTATGGCCGGGATCCCAAATGGTTTTGATAGGAGCAGTCAGCTCAATACTTACCCTGTTGCGCCGGATTAGCGCTTAACGGATTTCTCGCCCGGCTGCTGGAACTAAGATGGGATTAACATTATAATGGACAGAAACAAAAACTCGAATCGTACCAATAAAAGGGAGGCCCAAGCTTGAATATCGAAAGACGTTTTTTCACCAATGGAAAAGGCGATACCATCATTGCCATACTGATCATCCTGCTGGTTACATTTATGGTACCCCGCCAACTGGGACTTCTATGGTTATCCAGCCTGGCCGGGCAGGGTTTGGCCTATGCGATAATCCCTTATTTTATAATCCATTACACGGTTGATTCCCTGCTCAAATATAATCAGGTCCTAATCTACTCACTAGTCTATACAGTGACCTTTCTGCTATTGGTATTGACTAGTATTTATTAGAATAAATCGGCACCAGGTCATCCCCATCATGGGTGCCCTGGTGCTTTTTTGTTGACTCAGGGTTGATTAATTATTCTGCAGGGGGAAAACCTGGATGGCAGCCACACCTTCAACCGGGCACCCGTATTCGCATGCCCCGCAGCCAATGCATAAATCCTCCATCACCCACGGTCGTGTCATGTCATCACAAGCAATAGCCAGGTATGGACAATATTCTCCGCACAGAAAACATAGTTTTCCATCACGCCAGGCCAGGCAGCGACTCTGGTCCACTACAGCCCGACCGATTTTTATCTCTTCCACTGGGATTGGTCTGATGGCTCCAGTAGGACAGACCTCCTGGCAAGCCAGGCATAGATCACAGTTTCCCCGGCGGGGAATCAGCTGCGGGGTTTCAAAATCAATCCACCCCGAACTCAAAGGCATCGCCCACAAAGCATGAGTTGGACAAACCTTGATACAGCGTCCGCAGCGGTCGCACAGTGTACTAAATTTATCTTCCGGTTGGGCACCTGGAGGCCGTAATACCCTTTCGTGGGCTTGAGCTGTCCTTATCTGCGTCATCTCCCAAATGGCAGCTGCCCCAGACAATACTGCCGCGCCAGCTATAAATTGCCGCCGCGAGGTGGTCTTATGATGAAGGGCAGGATCCCGCCGGATGGAGCCGGACTTCATTGTAGCCCGCCACTGGATTGACTGCTGCGGGCAAACCTCAACGCAATCTCCACATACCAGACACCATTCCCTGGCACGTCCCTCAGCACCAGGAGCAGCGGCAGCAGGGCAGGCAGCCGTGCATTTTCCACATTGAGTACAACTCTGGTTGGTTGTATAGCCGTAAAGTCGTGCACGGCTGATTAATGCCAGCAGTAAACCGGTGGGGCAAACATAAGTACACCAAAATCGCCCCAGCAGCAAAGTGGCTAGAACGATTATTATAATTACCCACGGAATAGTACCAAGCAATATTCTGACCAGCTCATGTCCCAGCAAGGTGAATGGAGTAACAAAAAGCGCCCAGTTGCTGGACAGCAGGAAGACCACTGCAATGAAAAACAGCCAGTAGTAGCGATAGACTCCCGCCGCCTCCAGCGCTTTTTGTTTCTTAATACCAAGCCTTTTGGGAAGCAGTAGCCCCAGTTTATCGAACCATTTCAACAATGCACCCAGGGGACAAATCCATGAACAGAATACCCTACCCCATATTAAGGTGGATAGCACGGTCAAACCTGCGATCCATGCCCAGTCCGGTATGCTACCCTGCAGATAAATGTGGTTGATTAATAACCAAGGATCAAGACCCGTAAACCAAAGCAATACCGTCCCTCGCCAATCAAGAGGGTAAGTTGAATTTGATATCAGGAAAATAAAAAGGAGCAAGGCCAAGCTGCCGGTTACAGTCATAAACGTGCTAATGGAACGCCGAATTTTCATATTTTAACCACGGTCAATTTGGAAATATCCATTTCACCCAGACCCGATCGGGCAGCCGCGGTCAAATAGCCTAATTTGGCCGGATTGAGGCCGAACAGCTCAGCCCCGTAAGCATCCACCGCCACTGGATCAGTCCCCAGAACCAGCTGGTTCCATTCCCTTATGGTACCCGGTCCGCTCGGGCCGTTATCTGTTATACCGCGAGTCGCATCCAAAATGGTGAGATGAGGTTTACGGAACGAAGCCAGGTCAGCGATAGACTGCAGTAAATCGGTGGAATGGAAAACACCCCGGTCCCACACCAAGCCCATCATATTTTTAAGTCCCATGGTTATCTTGGTGGTGCTATGGTGTTTCAGCACGGGAAAATTAATTAATACATCCGCTTCCAGGGCATCTTTTGAATAAAGTGCAGTCTTGAGAATCTCGCCATTGATATTGACCTTACGATAATAAGTATCATTAGCCTGGTCCAGGGTTAGTATCTTTCCACCGGCCCCCTCGACGGCTTCTTTCATCCCGGTATTTTGCAGGCACATCCGGCTGTTGGTAAAGGGATGGTCGATGACTCTCACCTCCCGGGCTCCGGCTGCCAGGCATTTCTTAACCAGGGCCCCGACCAGCGCCGGTTTCGTAGTAGCGGCCACCTCCGGTGCCCGGGGGACACTGAAATTGGGCTTTATTACTACCAGACTATCCTTTTTGACCAGGAGCGCCATTCCGCCCAGAGCGTTGAAACCTCTGTCCAATAGGTTATCCGGATCAGTCCCCGAGGCTACTACAAGCTGTTTGGGATCATAGGCTAGAGCAACAGGTGCCGGTGGGGGTATCGGATTGTCTTCTGCTTTCTGGTCCTGCAACAGATTTTTGGTTCCACATCCGGGAAGCAACAAGGCCATTATTCCCCAGCCGGTCCACCTGACAAAATCTCGCCGTTCCACCGTTCATCCCTCCCCTGCCCTAATATTAATATGAACGGACATGAATTGCTACACGCAGTAATTGTTGTATTCTTTATACCTAAGCCAAATAGGTTCGACGGCTTTTGCCATGCTATATAAAGGTGATAGAGAGTATATACCTTACAGAGTTAATTTGTTTCCGTTCTTCCGGAGCCAGTTCTTGTGCACCTCATAATCAGGCATAACCGCGGCCAACAGATCCCAAAAGCTGCGGGAGTGATTTGGATGAATCAGGTGGCACAGTTCATGCACCACCAGGTAATCAACGACAATCGCCGGGGCCATAAGCGCCCGCCAGTTGAAATTAAGGTTGCCCTTGGAACTGCAGCTGCCCCACCTGGTTTTCTGTTCCCGGATGGTAATCCGATTGGGTAATACCTTAATTCGCTGCCCGAACTGCCCGACCCTCTTGCCAAAATACCACTCGGCCATAGAACGGTACCATGCTTGCAGCGCCTCCTTGACTATAGCCGGCTCAGCGCTGGGCGTTTCGACAGTCAGCCGGTCCCCGTAAAGCTCCACCTTAGGTCGGACGCGTGTTGGGGTGATCTCTATGTATAACGGGTATTCCCGCCCCAGGTACCAGAACATTTCGCCAGCCACGAATTCCCTGCCGGCCAGGTGGGAATTCACCATTTCGATTTCGTCCAATTTCCGGGTAATCCAGGG
>JAXDBN010000068.1:0-3997 GCA_034678805.1 Syntrophomonadaceae bacterium | reverse complement strand
CCATGTCAAAGAAATCGATCCGGATTAACTGTACATCTTTGGCGGGGTCCAAACCGGCTTTGCCAAGGGTCTCCAGCAACAGTATATGATGCATGGTGCCAGGTACATAGGCAATCTTTTTACCCTTTAGATCCGCCGCGCTTTGAATATTGGAATTCTGGCGTATTACCAGAGCGGAACACTTATTACATAAACTGCTCACCACCACTACCGGCTCACCCTTGGAAGCAGCGGTAATTGCAGTCACCAAGGTGGTACCGCACATATTGAGCTGGCCGGCCAGCAAGGCAGTTTTCATATCGCCGGGATTAGTAAAAGGCGATACGGTGATCTGCCGGCCATTGGCCAGGTAAGTCTGATAAAAGAACGGCTGGATGGTCTGGGCGGTTTTCCAGGTGCCTACCTGGATGTTCTGCACAGTTGAAGCGGTCTCTTTTTTTCCGCAACCGGGCAGAATGAATAAGCCCAGCATACAGATACAAGCGATAATTACCTTGGTTCTGCCTGACAAAATCTTCATGTTAACCTGCTTTCTTCACATATTTTTGCAGCAGTGGTGCTGAAACAGAGCCGGGTTTAAGGCCCGAGTTCCAAATCCGGGATGGACCTTCCATTACTTCCCATCCGGCTTCCCAGTACATTCTGCGGATGCCGGCCACCGAATGACCACGGGTGGTCTCACAGTCGGCATGAGTATCGCGGGGACTGGACCCAGTTTCGGCCCACATAAGGTTGGCCCCGATCAGCGGACCGACAACACTGGGCTCATGCCAGCACATCCCCATCATGGAATGCTGGGTGGATAGACGGATGACAGAATGAAGATGCGCCATGCGGGCTTCAGATAACATTCCCCGCTTAGCCATTTCTGTTCCGGGAATAGGGATGCGTTTCATAGTACCGCTGAAAACTGCTCCGCATTCCCGGGCAATAATTGTTGCTTCTATTAATTCATCCACGCTATGTTCGGGACCGATTGGCTCGACACAAGTGCCTAAGGTGAGGCCGGCCTGGTGCGCTGCCTCCATGGTAGCAAATCTTTTTGTCACCGGAATATTCGATTCGATACCCTCGCGGAAACGGATCGCATGATAGATCCCGTTAAGCCCAGCCGCTTTCAGGGCATAGGCTTCCTCCAAATTGAAATCATCGGCATTGGCCACCAGAATCGTATCTGCTTGCAGATTTTGCCGTACCGAACTTACGGTTTCTACCAGGCGTTTGCAGGGGAACATACCGGTGGTAACCAGATAGATTGCGTTGGCTCCCTCGGCCTCCAACTTCTGGCATTTCGTTATGATTTCTTCCAAAGAAAGAATGCTGGCTTTGGGAAATACTTTATTGACCGCGGCAAAAGAACACCACTGGCAGTTATGTTTGCACAAACCCAGATTGATACCCACGTGACAGTGGATTTCAGCCCGGTTGTCATTGAGTTTGGAGCTGAGCTGGCGGGCAGCCGACTGGATATAGGCTGCCTCCGTGCTGACGGCTGGCACCTCGAAAAGAACCGCCATCTCAGTACGGTTCAGCAGTTCTCCTGCCAGGGATTTGTCTACGATATTTTCTATAGAAGATTTAATCAAAATGGTCCCCTGCCTCTCTTTGATTTCTGACCGGTTTTATATCGGGAAATTGTCTTACCGGGATAGTTGCATAAATTACGGGCTTCCACGTTATTAGCCAGTTGATTGTCTTACCTGGTTCTATTTAAAGCAAGAAACATGCCACAGCTTCCAGAAATCATTCTAAACCCGCAGTATAGCCTTTCTCCCGTTTCCTAGACTGACCGTAAATAGTGCTGAATGAATCCATAATGGAATTACCGGTCTCATTTTGCGATTGTACAAACCTCAAAGTTACCTATCAAAGCCTCACGGCAGGATTTCTTCCATAATAACTAAATGTTGCCCGGGGATTGTTTTAACCGCCCCATAAAGGGAAGGGCTCGCAGCTGTGGGAAATCAGCGCGAGCCTGGGAGAGTGCCTGACACATGTCAAAAGGAGCATATGGGGGAGACCCTCTGACATGCATGGGTCAAGCCTGGAATTATGTCATAAATTTATTATCGCAAGTTACGTGCCACCAATCACATCTGGAACCATGTAACATTTTTCGCTCCGATATTCCGGCATCTGTTACCTGACAGAGTAATAATTGAGCTGGCTTAAAAAGAAAGTTATTTTTCATTTTGAGATACGGATGGGAACAAATTGATCTGATAGGCAGGAAATTCACTGGGCATATCTGTGTCATCAATTGTTTGGGCATTATTTCTAAGCATTACTTGTTAATTAGTGATCCTATTATTGATTACTGCAGTGGGCCGGATTTCATCAATAACTGCTGAATATCTTTGTCAGACTAGTGCCATTTTGAGACTGGTGCCATAAAGAACTTGCCATTATGTATGTGCGGAAAATGGAAAGCCCCGTGGTTGGGGATTTATTTACTTTTGGGCCTGCCAAAAAAGTGGCACGTCTTTTGCGTATATAATTTTGTGAACCTATACGCACATTCGTGGTTGATTGTTTCGGCTTCATTAAAAACCACATATACAAATCAAAACAGTATATTTACCGGACTTTATGTGTTTCACCATAAAGCCGAAATATACAAGAAGGTTGACAATTGAGGGGAGGGGTGGTGGATTGTCTTTCAATTCCCTCGACTGAGTCCAGTGCACCACCAGTTCATAAAATTTATTTAACGGAGGTTATTATTATGTGTTTTAGACCACCCGGAGCTGCCAAAAATATTAAATGTCCCAATTGCGGAATGTTCAATCCGCCGACTATGGGGAATTGCAAAAAATGCAAGACCGAGTTGCCCAAACCAATGATAGAATGCCCCGAGTGCGGTGTTCCCCAGCCTGAAACCAATAAGGTATGTGCCAATTGCGGTTTCAACGGTAAACCTGGTTCCGGCGATCCCACCAAACGCAAAGCCCAATAAGGAAGCATAATTTACCCAGCCCCAGCCGTACAGGAAATGGCAGCTGACAAATGAAATAGAATACAAAACACCACCCCACGGGTGTTTTTATCGAGAGGAAGAACTAGTCTTTTCGAACTGGTTCTTTTTCTATTTTGAATCACTTTGGAAAGCCAGGATCTGATCATTATTGACGGTCTATTCTGGGTATCGGCGCTTGAGAGGTATCGATGCCGGAGGTTAATCACCGACCATCGTTTTTGTTTCCTGTTTTGAACCATAATAAACTATCGCTTCCCACCTTCTTCCCAAAAAAAATATATTCTCCCCATCAGCAATTAATTTTATTCTTTTGGGTCTATTACAATAACTGCGGTAAAATTGGGGTTTCGAGAGCCTCGATACCAGTGCGAAAGATTTGGCACGCAATTTGCGATTACCTTGTTGTGGAACAGTCAACCTACTGTGAAACGGTGAAGCTAATAAATCACGCGTGAAGGAGGTAATGGCCACACAATAAGCGCGCATAACCCCGCAATGAAGCAGCTGATTCATTGTTACCCTGGTTACAGGATGGGGCCCATTTTCGAAATCTACGAAAAAAGAAAGGAACATATTTTAAGGAGGTTAAAGCGGTATGGGCAAGGACAAAGAGCAAAAGTTCGACATTAATAAAGACACTACCAACAAGTTTACCAACTACAGTTTAAGTGATTATGCAACCAAAAACGTAAAGTGCCCTAATTGCGGTATGTTTAATCCCCCGACTGTTGATAAATGCAAAAAATGCAAGCAAGACATGCCGAAAAAGGCAAAATAGCAATAAATATAAGGAGGTACGCAATCCATGAGTATGTTTAAAAAAGTCGAGAATGATAGCCATAAAGTACAGTGGCAGGAAGGCGATCTGACTGTCACCCGTACATGTTCATGGACAGCTCCCGGCTGCCATGACGGCTGTTCCGTTCTCTATTACACCAAAGGCAATGAACTGGTTAAGGTAGAGGGCGACCCCGAGAGCAAATACAACAACGGCAGACTCTGCATGCGCTGTTTGAGCGC
>JAXDBN010000067.1:0-3803 GCA_034678805.1 Syntrophomonadaceae bacterium | reverse complement strand
CTCGTCCAGCTGACGGGGCATAATGCGCGGGCTGAATTCAACCACCGCGACCTCCACACCGCTGGAGACCATTTCCCATACCGCTTCCAGGCCCAGCACCCCGCCGCCGATAACCACCGCTTTCTTGGCGGTCTTGATGGCTGCCTTCAAACCGAGGGCGTCTTTAAGGCTGCGCAGGGTATAGACTCCCTGGTTCTCCAACCCCTTGAAGGGAGGAATGTTGCTGCGCGCTCCGGTGGCCACAATCAGCTTGGTGTAGGGGATGCTATCCCCCGCCTCGGTAATTACCGCCTGTTTATCCGGTTCAATCTTGACCACCCGGGTTCCCGTCTTCAATTCCACCCGGTTGTCAGCATACCAGTCCGGGTCGAACACATACAGCTGTTTGTCGGGCAGATCTTCGCTCAGCAGATCGGATAAAGCCGGCCGGTAATAGGGACGATATTCCTCTTCGCTCAACATAACCACATCCGCACTGCGGTTGCGCTTGCGGATGGCCTGGGCCGCCGACAGAGCAGCTATGCCACCGCCGATGATAACGAACTTATCCTGGGTATCGTTGATGAATTCATCTTCCATGGATTCCCGTACGAAGTTTTCCGCGCCTACCCCGCAGGCCGGGCATATGGCCGGCGGTTCGGCTCCGACATGGATATGACCGCAGACCAGGCAGCGCCAGCGGCGCATGGATTGGTCCTGTTTTTTCTCCAGAATAGCCCGGCCAAAATCCATGCCCAGTTTGAAAGCATCCTCGAGATTGCCCTCGCCGGGTTTAAACCTGACCCGCAGTCCGGGCATAACCTGCATGCGCAAGGCCTGCAGGCGATTTTCGATGCTGGGTACCGCCTCCCCGCTCCATCCATAAGCGCCAAAAGCCATGGCCAATTTATCCCCATGAGTTATGGGTGACAAACGGCTGAGCAGCTTCCAAACCTGGGGCAGGGCATCGCCATTGACGGTATTGGAACCGATCAGGAAGCCGCTGGCATCCAAAAGATCTTCCGCTATCCGGTCCAATAAATCGGGGTCATCCAGCTTATCTTCAATCAGACGGTATCTGCGGATATCGAAATCGCCCATGGTGGAGACGCCTTCAACTATGCTGTCGGCCAGTTTCTCAGTGAAACCGTAGATGCTCAGGTAGGCCAGTATGATCTTGGGCTGGTCACTCTTGGGAATAGCCGCCCGGGTGGACCATTGCCGGTAAAGGTCGATATAGCGGTCGATATCCTTGCGCAATACCGGGCCGTGGCCGGGAGCCACCATGGCCAGGGGCAGGTCCTTTATCTTATCCAGGGCTTCCAGAACGTATGGTTTGAAAGGTCCGATAATGGCGTCGAAATAGTCTTTTAACTGGACCTGGAAGTTGCCCTCCATGAGATCGTTGAAAAGGCGTTCATCCGGATTGTGGGTTCCAAACGAATCGCAGGTGAACAGGATCTGCTCCTCTTCCAGATAGGTGAAAATGGTGTCGGGCCAGTGCAGGAAAGGCACGCTGATAAAACGCAGGGTTTTCCCGCCCAGATCCAATTGGTCGCCGTCATTTACCTCCCGGGCCTTAAATTTCTTATTGGTGATTTCTTTTAAAAAGGACATGGCGGTCGGGCTGCCCAGGATAGTCAGGTTGGGCAGCAGGTCGATCAATTTGGCCACCGCTTCCGAATGATCGGGTTCGGTATGGTTCATAATCAGATAATCGATGCTGGCCAGATCGGTCACGCTCTTGATATTGTCCAGGAACTCATTAAAGAACTTGTCCTCGCAAACCTCCATCAAGGCCGTCTTATCACTGCCTTTGATCAAATAGGCGTTGTAGCTGGTGCCGACGTCGGTGGTCATTACCGCGTCGAAAATCCTGAGTTCAGGATCGCGCACGCCCACCCAGTAGATATCATCCTTCATCAATGTTGCTGCCACAGATTAACACCTCCTGATTAATTATTTGGGTTAGCCTTTCCACTGACCGTGCAGGTTGCAATATTCTCGAATTACCACCGGCTGATCGCCGGCGTCGATATTAAATGTGGCTTCGGGTTCCTGCCCCGGTTTCAGGAACTGGCGGTAAGCCTTGTTCCCCGCCAGGACTTCAATCCACTGGATGTAGTGCTCCTCGGTCATGGGATGAGGTATGCTGCCCACTTTGACGGTCAGGATACCGTTTTCCCAGGTTCCCACCGGTACATGTTTCTCGACGGCTGCATCCACCGTATTCTCCTCCATCAATGTCATAGCCTGCCCGCAGCAATGCAGTTCGCCCTTGCCCGCAAAGAGCACCTCCACTATGTTCCCACACACTTCGCATTTGTAGATACCCAACAACTTGGCCATATTCATCCCTCCCTATCATTTATTTTTTGTTACATGGGGGACGTTCCTGGTGTAACGCAGCGGCCGTCTGTTACAGGAAGAACGCCCCGTTGCAACGGTGTAACGGTGCCGGCCCAGGCATTAACAGGATACCAATCCCGCTCCTTTGACTATGAATCCCCGGGCGATTAACCAGTCGAAATAATCCACCGTGGAATGACGTACATACGGCTCCAGGTCGGAACTATAGACCAGTTTGATGCCGTTGTTCTCTACTACCTGGTCGTTGGCGTGCTGCGACTCATCCAGAGTCACAAATAAATTGGGCCCGCCTCAGCCGACGCCGCCAAAGTTGATCCGCAGCATGGCGTTGGCGGATATCTCTTGTTTGTCCCGGCCCTGCTGAAACTTCTGCCTGGCCTTCTCTGTTAATTTTACCATTTTATTCACCTGCTTTCAGCCGTTATGTTTTTTTATAAATGTGATGTAAAATATCGCCTTAAGCCTTTTTTATATACCCTCACGGGGTATTAACAGTATACCTTGTTGGTGCAGATAAATGCAATAGTATTTCCAGCCCAACACTTCCGGCGGGGCTATTCCCAACTGTAAGCTTTTCTGGCCGGCTGGTATTATATGGCGCTCAAACGACCAAAATAAACCTGAGAAAACAAATTCGAGAAAAGCAGGTGAACGGATGGAATACAGCGATATTGTTGCCAAATACGCGGATATGCCCGGCGGTATAATCGAAGCCTATCATGATCTGACCGACCGGTACGGCTTCCTGCACCAGGAAGCCATCATCGCCGCCGCCCAGGCCTTCGGGATATCAGTGGCGGAAGCCTACGGGGTAGCTACCTTTTACTCCATGTTCAGCGTCAAGTCCCGGGGGCGGAACATAATCCGGGTGTGCCAGAGTGCCCCCTGTCACAGCGCCGGGAAGACTGAGCTGGTCGAAGCCCTGCAAAGTCACCTGGGCATCCGGTTGGGCGAAACCACTCCCGACCGGCAGTTCAGCCTGGAATACACCGAATGCGTGGGCCAATGCCAGGCTACCCCGGTTTTTACGGTTAACGGGCATCCCTACCCGGGTGCGGATCCTCAGGATATAGCCAGGATCCTGCAGAAATATGCCTCCGCGGCAGACAGAAAGGAAGGTGTATAAGCATGGCCCAGGAGATGCGCATCCTTCTCAAAAACTTCGGCAAAATCGATCCCACCAAAATTGAGGATTATGTATCGCAGGGCGGTTACCAGTCGCTGCAAAAGGCCCGTTCCATGGCCAGCGCCGACTTAATCGCCCAGATCAGGGATTCCAAGCTCAGAGGCCGGGGCGGGGCCGGGTTCAATTGCGGCCAGAAATGGTCGTTCGCCGCCTCCAGCCCGGCGGAAGAAAAATATGTGGTCTGCAATGCCGATGAAGGCGAGCCCGGCACCTACAAGGACCGCACTATCATGCAGACCGATCCCCACCTCCTGATCGAGGGAATGGC
>JAXDBN010000066.1:0-3486 GCA_034678805.1 Syntrophomonadaceae bacterium | reverse complement strand
ACAACATCGTGGCCAAGAACGTCTTTACCAGCACCGGCGGCGATATTACCGGCAAGGTAAAAGCCCAGGTGGTTACCACCAGCACCGCCGACCTGACTCTGGTTTAACCCTATGTAATGCGCTGGGGGCAACTCCGAGACCACTGAAAAAGTCTCTCAAATGTGTCATGCTGAACGTTAGCATAGTATCCGCCATTATGTCACTCTGAACGCAGTGAAGAGTCTCACCGTGTCACTCTGAACCTTAATGAATAGCCTGATGAGATCCTTCGCTTCGCTCAGGATGACATAAATCCGGCTCCTCAGGATGACAAAACAGGTACCCTTTCAGTGGTCTCAAACTCCCCGGCGCAAATATTATTTACGAAAGGAGGTCCCCCCGTGGATGAATTGTTGAACATAATTGCCAATGTCGGATTCCCGATAGCGGTGGCCCTGTTCCTGCTGGTACGGGTGGAAAGCAAGGTAACCTGCCTGACCAGGGCCATCAATGACCTGCGTGAAGCCATCTTGTTGATGCCCAGCCAGAATGCCGTCCGCAGCCTCTCCCCGGCCAGGAGCAGCGGGGCAGAGGGGTTATGATAGCCATCGTACCCGCCAATCTTGAATTCGGCCGCTTGCTGCCTCGAACCTATACCCGGAGAATAATTATCCACCACTCGGCCAGCCCCGATGTCTCGGCCCGGGTGATACATGGCTGGCACCTGGCCAAAGGTTGGAGCGGCATCGGATATCATTATGTCATTCGCGCCGATGGTACAGTTGAAGCCGGACGGCCCCTGGACAAGATCGGGGCTCACGCTGGCGCCGAAGTCAATTGCGATAGTATTGGTGTTTGCCTGACCGGCAACTTTATGGACCATCAGCCCACCGGCGCACAGCTGGGCAGCCTGGTGCAGCTGGCCGATTACCTGGAATATACCTATGCAGCTGTATTGAAAGTCCTGCGCCATAAGGATGTGGCTGCAACCGACTGCCCGGGCGAGCTCTTTCCCTGGCCGGAAAGCAGTTGGCCGCAAGCCCAGCCAGATCCTGACCAGTGCTTCTCCGCTTGCTGCCCAGCCCTGCCCCCCTGGAAGGAATCACTGCTAAACGAGGCTATGGCCAGCAACCTGATAACCGAGACCCACGACCCGGATGAGCCGGCCCCGTGCTGGTTGGTGCTGGCAGTAGGTTTGAATGTACTGAAGGAGGTAAGAAGCAATGAAAGTAAATAGCCGTATGAATATGGTCCAGTTCCGATCCTGGCTGGAGGAACAGGGAGCATGGTGTGAAATGGATGGCCGGCGTCTTAATTGCGTCATCGATATTGACCATATCGAGCCGGGCCTCTGGGCCGCTATAACCGCGGTGCAGACCTCCCAGGGATTGACTGTAACGGAGCTGGTCGACTATTTTTCGAGTGCAGAGGAGGCCTGGGACGCCCTGGATGACCGCTACAGTCCTGCTTTTCCCCCGCAGCTTTTTAAAGACTGGGTGGGCGAGCAATACCTCACCGACAAAAAGGCCGCGGTGGAGAAACTGGAGATATGATGCGTCATGTGACAAACAAAAGACCCGCCCCGGGAGCCTATCGGCTTCCGCAGCGGGCCTTTCTCAAGTTATATGATGTGGTTGATAAGGACAGGGTTTAATAGCAAAGCCCTATGGCCAAGCTGCCTCCGGTCAAAGGCTCCGCCCATGCCCGCAGTCTGCCTATCGAAGGATCATAGTAACGTTCCCGCATCACCCTGATATATCCGGGGGCATCGACAATCTGCAGCAGCGGTTTGCTGGTGGCTATGGACATGGCTCTGGTGTAGACTATCCTCCTGGCATTGTATTTGCGCCGGCCCATTCTAATACCTCCTTATATCCTTAATTTAAAACCTCATATTATTGAGTCTGGCTACCCTCTGCGCGATGGGCGGGTGGGTACTGAACAAACTGGCCAGGCTGACCCCGGCCAGCGGATTGACGATAAACATGTGGGCGGCCGCCGGGCTGACTTGCATGGGAACCCTTTGGGAAGCAGCCTCCAGTTTAAGCAGTGCGTTGGATAAGCCGTCCGGTTTCCCGGCCAGGCGCGCTCCGGTATCGTCGGCCAGATATTCCCGGGAACGGGATATGGCCATCTGTATTACTATAGCGGCCAGCGGTGCCAGGATCACCATGGCTAGGGTACCTAAAATCCCGCCCGATTCATCATCGTCACTGCCCCCCAATCCCCCGAACATCAATCCCCACTGCGCCACATTGGCGATCATGGAAATAGCGCCGGCCATGGAAGCAGCGATGGTACCGATCAATATATCCCGGTTCTTGATATGAGCGATCTCGTGAGCTATTACCCCTTCCACCTCGTCCTGGTTCAGAATCTGCATCAGTCCCTGGGTTACGGCTATGGCTGAATTCTGGGGATTCCTGCCGGTAGCAAAAGCATTGGGCTGCTGCGACGGGGTTACATAAACCTTGGGCATAGGAATACCTGCATTGCCGGTCAGCTTCCTGATGATGGCATAAACCTGGGGAGCCTGGGATTCACTGATCTCCTGGGCGCCAGTCATCTTGATAACCAGCTTATCGCTGTAATAATAGCTAAAAAGGTTCATGCCAAGAGAGATGACGAAAAATATAATAGCTCCGCTTTGGCCGGCCAGGGCACTGCCCAGCAGGACCAGTAAAACCGACAGTCCGCCCATTAAAGCCAGGGCTTTCAAATTGTTCACTTCTGACTTACCTCCTTAATTAAGTGTTCCAACCACCTGCAGATAATATCAAACTTAATCCAGCTTCATTGCCGCGCAACCTCCTTCTCGCACAAGGGTATTAATAAAAAAGACCTTTGCCTCCGTATTCAGGAGGCAAAGGTCTCACTAAGTCTTTTGGACCGACAAAGCCAGGCCTCGCGACCGGTTGTTGACTTTGTCTGGGTAAGTTACTCCCCTTTGCTTAAGAAAAATATTAACAGACTATATCATAATTTTCAAGTAGTCATGTTCGTATTGATGCTAAACAAAAAAACATTTCTTAGGTCCGGGGCCAGAGAGCGTCTGGTCGAAGTATGGGAGTGAGATGAGTTTTATATCCTATCATTTAAGAAGGCGATGCCGGTTTAAGAAGATTTTCCCGGCGCTGGTAAGCGTTATCTGGTTATCATTGGCATATTCGATCAGCCCGCCTCTTATCAGGTCACTGATAATTTCATCAGCCCTGGCCCGGTTGCCGCTGAAAATACGGTCGGCCACCACTGCGATAGGGAGATATAACCTGTATCGCAGCATGTTAAGAATTTGAATTCCCTCATCGATAAAGCTCACCCCCCTTTGGATACCAAACACTACAGTATATTCCAAAGGGGGTGAGTTATTCTTACTGTTATAACGTCTCAGTCTGCCAGGGTCGTTGAACGTTTTTCTTATATTTGAACAATATGGATATGATGTCTATAATTGAAATAAAAAAGGGGTGCATTCTTATGTTGAAATCCTCGCGGATGTTAACAGTA
>JAXDBN010000065.1:0-4704 GCA_034678805.1 Syntrophomonadaceae bacterium | reverse complement strand
AAAGGGAAGAACCGCTTATATCCTGAGTGGTTTTTCCCGTTTTTATTGGGTTACCGTTGCATAAAGAAGGGAAAGGTAGCAAAATGAGAGTATAACCTGATGGGCCTGGCCAATTTGTAATGTCTCTTGTTTTGGGTTGGTATTTCCCGGTCATAGGAGGTCCAGCAGCTGAGAAAGGAGAGCATGCGATGAGCGATAAGGTTGTCTATATCAATGAAGCCCAGTTCGAAGAAGAGGTTCTGAGCAGCGACCGCCCCGTAATTGTTGACTTCTACTCGGATAAATGCCCGCCTTGTGATGTGTTGGCTCCTATTTATGAGAAACTCGCCGCTAAATACGGCCAGTACATAAAATTCACCAAGGTGTTCCACCCGGACAATGTTGACCTGGCTAAGCGGTTGAATGTTACCGCCGCTTCCACCCTGCTGTTTTTTAAGGACGGCCAGGAGATAGGGCAGCGGTTAAGCGGATTTTTAAGTAAAACGGAAGTAAGAACGGCGATTGAACAGGTATTGGGGGAGGCCATCCCCCCTGTAGTCATGAAGGAAGAAGCTTGTGACGTTTTGATTATGGGTGCTGGACCAGCCGGCTTGTCCGCTGCCATATATGCCTCCCGGGCCAAGATGAAAACCATCGTGCTGGATATCAGCGTGCCGGGCGGACAAGCTGCCTCTACCTATCATGTGGCCAATTACCCTGGTACTCCGGGAGTGATCAAAGGCAATGAGCTGATTGCCAACATGAGGGAACAGGCTCTATCCTTCGGGGCCAGGATCGACGACTTGAAAGAAATATCGGCGGTGGACCTGCAGAGTGATATCAAGATGGTACAGACTGAGGATACCCTTTATAAGGCGACAGCGTTGATTATTGCCTCGGGGGCCAAGCCGCGGTCACTGCCGGTCGACCGGGCCGATGAATATAAGGGCCGGGGGGTCCACTACTGTGCCACCTGTGATGGCCTGGTGTACGAGGGACGCAAGGTAGTGGTGGTGGGCGGCGGCAACTCCGCCTTGGAAGAGGCTCTCTACCTGGCCCGTTTTGCAGCCGGGGTGACCATCGTGCATCATTTGGATTATTTTCAGGCTACCCGCATTTACCAGGAAGAGGTTTTCACCAATGAAAAGATCGACGTCATCTGGAACTCCATGGTACGCCGGCTGAATGGGCGGGTTGATGCCTTGGAGAGCCTGGTGATCGAAAACCTGAAGACCCATAAGATGAGTGAAATCCAGGCCGATGGGGCTTTCATCTATATCGGCTTCCAACCCGCCAACGAATTATTTGCCGGGCAGTTGGATCTGGATGAGGTCGGTTACATCGTGGCCGGTGAAGACACCATTACCGAACAGCCCGGGGTCTTTGTAGCCGGGGATATCCGTACCAAGCCCCTGCGCCAGGTGGTAACGGCGGCTTCCGATGGTGCGGTGGCCGGGACCATGGCGGAACGATATGTGCTGGCCTTGAAGGCGGTAAAATAGCCCAGAGCGTCAAAAACGGCTCATAGCATCGTTAATTCGGAAGAATTATTCAATCAACGTACTGTATGTACGCCTCAGTCATAATTCTTCCGATTGCCTTGCTCTGAACCATTTTTGCTCGCTCTGCCCATTCCTTAAAAGGCCTACAGCAGCGTTGATTTGGAACAGCCATACAACGTTTTCCATGTGCGGCGCCATGATGATTGTTCCGATTGACTTGCTCTAATTTTTATACCCTCTAAGCAGTCCTTAGAACGATTATAGTGGTTTCAAAGGAGAGGCTTTTCAGCCTCTCCTTTATGTTGCAGTCAGATTGATTAAAATGTGTATCGTGTGTCATACTAGGGAATCTCTACGGTGTGCTTATCCAAATACTCCAGCTGCTCTTTGCTCAAAGTGGCTTTGGCTTTCAGTACCTCCACCGCCGGCCGGGGCATATAGGTGGTATCGGTCAAGGTTATGGGCAGACCTTTGTAGAGGGCCACAAAGATTCTCACCGAATCAGTTCCCACCTCTTTTCCCTGGGCATCCAAGGCAGTATAGAGGGCTTCGATTTCCTTGACCTGGACAGTGGCATTCTCGCGGCCGGTTATGCCAAAAGCAGCGGCTAACTCATCAGCAGTAATGCCGAAGGATTTTTCGATATCGGCGAATGTGTATGATCCGCGGATATCAGCCGGGTTATACTGGCCGGTGGTCTCTCCCTGGGTGTAGGCAGCCGGTACTTTATCGGTTTTGGTTTTCCATTGCCCGGTAACTGAGGTGTAGGCTATGCTGCCAAAAATAACTGCCAGGACAATTACGGCTACAGTACTGGATTTTACTTTCATGTCTACACCTCCTCCTTAACATCGATATCCGCGGGTGGGATGACAGGATTCCTCAGGGTGGTGAAATCAACCGTATTGGCCACCGGGCAGAATTGTTCCGAGGTGCAGTTCATGCAGCTGATGCATTGGTGGTCCCGGACAGCAATGGCGGTAGAGACGGTAATGTTCATGGGACAATTGCGGTCGCACAGTTTGCAGTCGATGCAGGTGGATTCTTCACGCCTGATTCTGAAAATCCGGAAGAAGTTGAATAAACCCAGGACCGCACCATAGGGGCAGAGGTATTTACACCAGGGCCGTTCAATAAATGCAGAAGCCACAATGGTGGCACCCAGGATGATTAAGGCGGTGGGAGCCACCTCAGCCGACCAGAAGTTGAAAAGGGCAAAATAAGGATCATAATCCTGGAAGACCAGTTTCCTGGTGCCAGCGGTTGCCAATATTACCAGGACGAGAACCAGGTAGCGGGTATAACGTAAAGGTTTATCGATGTTTGCGGGGACCATGTGGTTGTATTTTTTGCCGTAAAGTTTGCGGCCAATCCTGGCGATCCACTGTTGGAAGCTGCCCAGCGGGCAGACCCAGCCACATATAAGCGGGCCGAAACCGATGGCCAGGATGAAGGCAGCCCACATAAGAACAAATGAGGAGGCATGGATCTTCTGGGCGTACCTGCCGGCTGTTGCGAATTCATAGATTGAAACTACCCCCCCAAAGGGGCAGATGGCATGCAATGAAGCGGCAGCCAGATAGGGTATGCTCTTGCCGTAGAATTCAAACAGGGCCTCGTTCAAGGTAATTGAGGCAACCAAGGCAAAGAAGAAAATCTGCACCGCCGACCGGTACCATGGCTTGGCCTTTTTCTTTTTCTTCTTCTTTACTTGAGGAGTAGGGTTGGCAGTATCCCTGTCAGCTACCAATTGAATCCCTCCTTATCCTTCTATCAATAACGGCTGAGCCCGTTTTGAAAGGCGTTAAGGTGGCTTTCGGAACCGGCCTTTAACTGGGTGAATACAGTCTTTACATCATCCGGCAGGTTGGGGGTGTTTAAGAAGTTCTTGTACATGTTGATATTGGCGATTTCGGCTTCTACACCCAGGGACAGCGAATCCTTGATGTTAGCCGGCTTGACCAGGAATGGGGCTGAGTTATCGGCCGGAATGGTCATATTGCGGGTATTATAGAGGCCTTTGAGGGCATTGATATGGGTGTCCTCGGCGGAAACGATATTGTTAAAGGGATTCTGGCTGCCGAAAGTGTCTATCACATACTTGTATTCGGCCCGGGCCATATATTCATCTTCAATGGCGTATTGCAGCATTTCTTGCAGGGTCCAGCTGGTCTTCAGGGCGGCACTCTTGGATCCATAAGTGGCTGCTGGGGCGATGGACCCGGGTTGATTGGCCGGAGGCGAGGTCGTGTTGTCACTTACTGTAGGGCTGGGAGGCGGGGGCGATGATTGCTGCTGGGAACAACCGGTAATGGAAAGTGCCAGGAGTAGAGTCGCAACCAACAAACCTACTGTTAACGTCCGCGAGGATTTCAACATAAGCATGCACCCCTTTTTTATTTCAATTATAGACATCATATCCATATTGTTCAAATATAAGAAAAACGTTCCCCGATCCTGTCAGACTGAACCGTTAAACAGTAAGAATAACTCACTCCCTTCGGAATATACTGTAGTGTTTGGTATCCCAAAGGGGGTGAGCTTTATCGATGAGGGAATTCAGATTCTTAACATGCTGCGATACAGGTTATATCTCCCTATCGCAGTGGTGGCCGACCGCATTTTCAGCGGCAACCGGGCCAGAGCTGATGAAATTATCAGTGATCTGGAAAGAGGCGGGCTGATTGAATATGCCAATGATAACCACATCACGCTTACCAGCGCCGGGAAAATGCTCTTAAATAGGCATCGCCTTCTCAAATGATAGGACTAATGTTCTTCACTTCTGCATTTCGGGCACAAGTTCTCTGGCTCCGGACCCAAGAATTATCTTTTTGTTTTGCATCAATACGAACATGACCACTTGAAAATTGTGCTATAGTCTGTTAATATTTCTCTTAAGCAAAGGGGAGTAACTTACCCAGACAAAGTCAACAACCGGTCGCAAGGCCTGGCTTTGTCGGTCCAAAAGACTTAGTGAGACCTTTGCCTCCTGAATACGGAGGCAAAGGTCTTTTTTATTAACACCCCTTGTGCGAGAAGGAGGTTGCGCGGTAATGAAGCTGGATTAAGTTTGATATTATCTGCAGGTGGTTGGAACACTTAAATAAGGAGGTAAATCAGAAGTGAACAATTTGAAAGCCCTGGCCTTGATGGGCGGACTGTCGGTTTTACTGGTCCTGCTGGGCAGTGCCCTGGCTGGCCAAAGCGGAGCTATTATATT
>JAXDBN010000064.1:0-14707 GCA_034678805.1 Syntrophomonadaceae bacterium | reverse complement strand
GCTACTGCGGTATGAACCAACAAAGTCTCGGCCGCATTGCATACCGACGGCCTCTGCACCTTGGCATTCATTACTATAGGTCCGGCTTTGGTCAGGTTGGCAAATTCATCGACATACACATGACAATTGCCCATACCCGTCATTATCACCGGTACCACCGCGTTCTCCAGCACAACCTGTTTTAGACCTTTACCGCCCCGGGGAATAAGAACATCAAGATAATCATGCATTTTCATCATAAAAACGGCTGCCTGGCGATCTTCGCTGTCAACTAACTGGATGGCTCCCTCCGGGATACCGGTCTGGGTTGCTGCTGTGGATATAATCCTGGCAATAGCACGGTTGGAATTGAGGGCTTCTTCTCCCCCCCTTAGAACTATGGCGTTGCCCGATTTAAGACAGAGGGCGGCGGCGTCTGCAGTCACGTTGGGCCTTGATTCATATATTATCCCGATCACCCCGATCGGAGTCCTTACCCGGCTGATATCCAGCCCGTTGGGACGCCGGGAGGAATCTATGGTCTCCCCGATCGGATCAGGAAGAGCAGCTATATCCCGCAGCCCCTGAGCCATATCCCGAACCCGGCCCTCAGTCAGAGTCAAACGTTCCAGCAGTGCGGCACTCAGGCCTTGCTTTCTCCCCAGATCCAAGTCCAAGCCGTTAGCTTTGAGGATTTCCTGGCTGCCCGCTTCCAACTGAACCGCCATATTTAATAAGGCTTCATTTTTAATCAATGTGGAGGCTGTAGCCAGAAATCTGGCTGCCTGTTTGGCTTTTATTCCCTGCGCAATCAGAATGTCCTGAATACTTTCCATTCCTCTTCCTCCTTATAATTACATAGAAGATGCCACCCACAGGTTGTTGCGATGGATTACCTCATCATAATCTTTTTCGCCCAGTATTTTTTCAATGTCACTGGATTTCTTGCCGGCAATTCTTCTTATTTCATCAGCGCTGTAATTAGCCATACCCCGGGCGATTTCATTGCCATCCGCAGCCAAAACCGCAACCACCGTTCCCCGTTCAAAATCCCCTTCAACATGGGTCACACCAGAGGCCAGCAAACTTTTTCCCCGTTTAAGCAAAGCACTGGCGGCGCCGGTATCCACCATTAATTGGCCATGCAGCACAGTTCCAAAAGCAATCCATTTCTTGCGCGCCTGCATTTTTTCTTCCCGGGGTACGAATAAAGTCCCCAGCTTTTCTCCTGCAATTATGCGCCGCAGTACATTGGTCTCCTGGCTGTTGGCAATGACCATAGGGATGCCCGAAGCCATGCAGACCTTGGCTCCTTTAAGTTTGGTGAGCATTCCCCCGCTGGAAAAAGCTATACCGCGATTAACCGAATGTTCCTCCATATCGGGAGTAATTTCACAGACCTCATTCATCAGATGGGCGTGATCATCGGTGCGGGGGTCCCGGTCATATAATCCATTAACATCCGACAGAATAATCAAAAGGTCGGCATTGACAATGGTGGCAATCAAACTGGACAGCATATCGTTGTCGCCAAATTTGATCTCTTCCACGACCACCGTATCATTTTCATTTATTATGGGAATTACCCTCATCCCCAGAATGGCCAACAAGGTATTGGTAGCATTGAGATAACGCATCCGTTCGTCCAGATCCTCGCGGGTCAGTAGTACCTGGGCAACCGTCTTGCCATATTCGGCAAAGAACTTCTCGTACATATGTAGCAGGGCTCCCTGCCCTATAGCTGCCAGGGCCTGCTTTTCGGGCAGGGTACGGGGTACCTGTTTAAGGCCCATACGGTTCGCCCCGGTACCAATAGCCCCGGAACTCACCAGCAATACCTCGATATCCTGGTTATGTATATCGGCCAGTTCCCGCACCAGGCGTTCCATTCGGCCCAGGTTAAGCTGTCCATTCGGATGAGTCAGGGTGCTGGTGCCGACCTTGACTACTATCCGGCGACAGTCTTTAAGCCTCTCCCGCATACGCAACACTTCTCTTTCCCCTGAAATAACAATATGCTTGGTTCATATAACAAAATATCCGTGTGGAGTTATTCGCTGTAATCGAACTCCATATCCTTGATCCGCACCGTGTCGCCAGCTTTTATTCCCTTTTCCTTCAAGGCCTCATCAAGCCCCATTCTGGCAGTAGTTCTCTGGAACCTCTGCAGGGATTCTTCCTGGGCAAAGTTGGTCATGGTGACCAGGTTCTCGATCCGTTTGCCCGAGACCTGGTAAACGCCGTCTATCCTTTCAATCTGGAATGGTTCCTCATCCTCAAAACGGCGTATGATCCTGGCTTCACCGGGATGCTCCTCTACCGGGATGCTCTGCAGGATTTGGTAGGTCTTTTCCACCAGTTCCGATATTCCCTGCCCGGTAACGGCAGAGATTCCATAAACCAGATCGCCGTATTTATCTTTTAACAGCTGGAAGTTCTCGGCAGCCCCTGGCAAGTCTAGTTTATTGGCCACGATTAAGTAAGGACGCTCCAGAAGTTCAGGATTGTAAAATTCCAATTCATTACGCAGGGTAATATAGTCATCCATTACCTGCCGACCGTCTACCTGAGCAGCATCAAGTATGAACAGCAGCATCCGGTTTCTTTCGATGTGACGTAAAAAATCATGACCCAGACCCGTACCTTGGTGAGCTCCTTCAATTAAACCAGGTATATCGGCAATAACGAAGGACTCCTTGTCTCGGGTCAACACCACACCCAGATTCGGTACCAGGGTAGTAAATGGATAGTCAGCAATTTTAGGCCGGGCCGCGGAAACCCTTGATATAAAGGTAGACTTGCCAGCGTTGGGGAAACCTACTAAACCAACATCCGCCAGCAGTTTTAGTTCCAACCTGACCCACTTTTCTTCGCCTGGCTCACCATTTTCGGCCATGGAAGGTGCTTTATGAACAGCAGTGGCAAACCGGCTATTACCTCTTCCCCCGCGCCCTCCGCGAGCGATTACCGCTTCCTGACCAGCAGCAGTGAAATCAGCAATAACCTCGCCATTATCGTCATCTATTACGATGGTGCCGACCGGTACCCTGACAATCAAATCTTCCCCCCAGGCGCCATGCTGGTTTTTACCCATGCCATGTGTTCCCCGGTCTGCTTTGAAGTGCTTGCGATACTGGAAATCCATTAAGGTACTCATACCTTCGTCAGCCACAAATAACACATTGCCGCCCCGGCCGCCATCGCCCCCGTATGGTCCGCCCATAGGGACGTATTTCTCGCGCCGGAAAGCAACACATCCATTACCGCCGTCCCCGCCTTTAATAAATATCTTGGCATGATCAATGAACAAAGAATCTCACTCCTTAATAATCCGGAACATCCTGGTAGCAGCCTCTCCATCCCCGCCGCTGTACAGCAAATCAATGCCCCGCTCGTCTTCGTAAATGGAAAGGTAAACATCATCCACCGCGCCTAATTCCCGCTGCCATATCGACAGACTGGATGCAGGCTCCCCGTTTGCTTTTAATAATTCCCAGGATTCCAGCTCAATATCCTCGAAACGGAGTGCTATACCTTTATCGCAAGCTTTTAATAGCTGGTCATATAAATAAAGACTGGCTGCCCCGGGCAGCGACTGAAAAACGATCCTTTCCGCAGCCAGGTCTTCCAGAATCGTGCGCAGATAATCCTGAACCTGTTCAGGCTGGCCTAATTGCAGGTAACCACTGATTACCTGCAGATGGTTGGCGAAATCATGCCTGACTCTTCTGAGCAAATCAACCATAAATTCTGCCGTCATAACCACCGCCTCCATATCATCCCTAATAATAACAAAAACCCCTGAATCATGCCAGGGGTTGGTGTCTTGATGCAATTGTGCCCTTAGTTATATTGTGGCACTTTCCTCAATCGGGTAGACGCTGACTTGTTTTTTGTCCTTACCCTTGCGTTCAAATTTGACCTTCCCATCTATAGTGCAAAACAGGGTATCGTCTCCACCCACCATAACGTTACGGCCGGGATGAATTTTGGTTCCTCTCTGCCGGACCAATATATTGCCAGCTCTTACAAACTGACCATCGCCCCGTTTTACGCCAAGGCGTTTGGATTCACTGTCTCTGCCGTTTCTGCTGCTGCCAACACCTTTTTTATGTGCCATTTGTTTTTACCTCCCAGTAAATGCTCACCCGTAAGTTAGATAATTTCGTAGCAGGAATGACTAACCTTCAATTGTCTCAATTTTGATCTTGGTAAAAGCTTGACGGTGTCCTTGTTTACGGCGATAGTTTTTTCTCTTTTTATACTTATATACCGTTATCTTTTTGTTCCGCCCCTGCTCAATAACTTCTGCGGTCACCCGGGCACCGGCGATGGTAGGAGATCCAATCCGGACTGCCTCCCCATCACTGATCAGGAGTACCTGCTCAAGCGTTATCTTGTCGCCTGCTTCGCCCGCCAGTTTCTCGACCTTCAGGATTTCTCCCTGATTGACCTTATACTGCTTACCACCTGTTTCAATTACTGCGTACATTTATACACCTCCACATCTTTTAGACTCGCCGGTTCCAGGTAGGCTGGACGCCATTTGAGAACCTGAACCGAGCGGTTGCAAAAACGTGCAACCATTTATCAAATTAACACATCCACCAGCTCGAGTCAAGGCAAAAGAAATTCTTACCCGGGATATATTTTGTAATCGTTGAGACTGAGATTTTCGCTGGCCACCAGCTTAATCTTTTTACCGGTTGACTGCTCGATATAGGCCAGATTCATTTGATCATCCATTATGAAATCGAGCAAATGGGGATGCATTTCACATATGACCGAAATGCTTTCCAGGTAGCCCAGATTAGCCAATTTGCGCTTGACCTGACCAGCCAGCGCCATAATGTTTATAATGTGACCTCTTCCCTGGCAGTAAGGACATTCATCCGCGAATATCTGGTCTATCCCGTAACGGGATTTCTTGCGGGTCATTTCCAGCAAACCTAATCCAGTCATCCCGATAACACAGGAGTGGGCTTTATCCTTCTGCAATTCCCGGCGAAGAGTGTCTACTACCTCTTCCTGGTCTTGCCGGCATTTCATATCGATAAAATCTATCAGTATTATCCCGCCTATACTGCGCAAACGTAATTGGCGGGGAATTTCCACCGCTGCCTCCAGGTTGACCTGGTGGACTGTTTCTTCAAAATCTTTCTTGCCGGTGAATTTGCCGCTGTTCACATCAATAACGGTCATGGCTTCGGTAGTATCAAAGATCAGATATCCCCCGCTTTTTAACCACACCTTGCGGCGCAAGGCTTTGCGAAGGTCCTTCTCCACCCCGTACTTCTCAAAAAGATCACCCTCGCCATACTGGATGTTGAAGGCCTTATGGCTGCCGGATAAGGCTATTAACCGTTCGATTGGCTCCTTGAGGTTCAGGTTATTGATAATGATCCTCCTTATGTCTCCATCCAGGTAGTCCCTCAAGGCCCGTTCCAGAACCCCCAAATCCTCGTATATCATGGCTGGCGCCTTAATTACGTCATAGCGGGACTTAACCCCATTCCAGACATCCAGTAAGCGGCGCATTTCCCCCATTATTTCGTTATCCTCGGCTTCCAGGCAGGCGGTGCGGGCAATTATTCCCACCCGGTCGGGTTTGTATTTTTCAATCAGCTGGCGTAAATGATCACGTCGCTCGTCAAGTACAATCTTACGGGAAATAGAAACATCATTTTGAAATGGCAATAATACCAGAAAATGTCCGGGAATGGTTATGTCGCCGGTCACCCGCGCTCCTTTTTCGGCAAAGGCTTCCTTCTTAACCTGGACCATTACCTCCTGCCCGCTCTTTAGGGCATCTTCTATGGCGGTTCCCCGGGTGGCTGCCAACCGCAGTATATCGCTGGAATGCAGATAGGCGTTTTTGGCCATGCCAATATCTACAAAAGCGCAGGAAAGGCCTGGAATTACATCTTTGACCCGCCCTTTGTAAATATTACCGACATTCTCTTCCTGGTCTGACCAAAATAATTCCACCAGGCGATTTTGTTCCATTATCGCTACCCGCGTCTCCCAAGGGTATTGTTCGGCAATAAGGTCCCTGACCAACAACTACACCTTCTCCTGATTACTTCCGGATCAGCATCTTTACGTATTATCCAACGGGGAAAACAATTGCTCTCCCCGTATAATATAATTCCCCCGCCGCCAGAAATCCACTATAAAATCTCGGCTTAATCCATAGGTACTGAACATCTCCAGAATTTCATCGAACCTTACGTTTAACGGTTCATTAACGCTTACCAATGCCTTGATGACCTGGTATTCCCCTTCCGCTTCTGCCGCCAATTTATAAAGTCCCGGACGCAGGTCTTTATGAGTTGCTTTGGTCTTGCCCCGGTTGGGCACCAAAATCTGGTCCTGGCCCATAATATCCGATACCATCGATTCCAGGCCAAATCCATGTGGAGCAATCAAAAAGACATATTCAGCCGCATTGATAGCCTTCATTAATGACGGGGTAGCGGCCTGAATCACCCGGCACTTATTTATTTCAATCCCAGCTGGCAGTGATTGGTTCATGCGGGTAATGAAATCATGCAGATCCATCTCATTTAATTCCAGATCAAAGTATTCCTTTTCTCCCCAAAGCCCAACTGGAAGGACCGTGCCCATCGACAAACGGATGTGGGGATTAAATCCCTCACTGAGCAGGTAAGGGATATCAGCCCTCCGTAAGGCGCGCTCTATAACGTGCATCATATCCAGGTTGGCCAGAAATTTTAAATCGGGACCTACCCTATACTCAACTCTAAGTCGCAACAGCGTTTGCCTCCTTTATGTCCAGGGCAACCCCAAATTCTACACAAATTCCACAGTCCAGACACCCGGCCTGCCGGCAATCGGCGGTAGGCAGGGCAGCATCAGCCAGTTGATCCTCCTGAGATAAATATTCCTTGCTTACCCCGGTATCAATGAAATCCCAGGGAAATACCTCATGGTAGCTTCTCGGCCGGCAGACATAAAAGGCAGGATCCATACCGCACTGTTCAAAGGCCCCCATCCATTGATCGAATTGGAAATACTCGGACCAGCCATCAAATTTACAGCCTCTCTGCCAGGCAGCATATATAACCTCATTCAGTCTGCGATCTCCCCGGGCTATTACCCCCTCCAGCATGCTGGTCCGGCTATCATGAAAGCTCAGTTTAATATTTCTAATCTTGCGTTTGCTTAAATAGACACGCTTTTGCTCCAATTCTTCTATGGTATTCTGGCAGCGCCACTGGAATGGAGTATGAGCTTTGGGAATAAAACAAGCTAAGCTGGCCCTTATCTCCACCGGGCGGCGCGAGAGGCGGTTGCCAACATTTTTGACCCGGGTCAGCAAATCCAATATCCCGTCCAGGTCGGCCTCGGTTTCCGTGGGCAATCCCAGCATAAAATATAATTTAAGCGAGTTCCAACCCGAGCTGAATGCGGCCTCAACCGCCTTGAGAAGGTCGTCCTCGGTCACGTTTTTATTGATAACGTCGCGCAATCTCTGGGTCCCTGCTTCGGGCGCCAAGGTTAGTGTTGTTTTACGCACTTTCTGAACCTCGTTGGCTAAATCAATGGAAAAGGCGTCAACTCGCAAGGATGGGAGGGATATCCCAATCCCCTTATCTCCATAAGTCCGAACCAGATCCTTGACTAAATTGGTCACCCCCGAATAATCCAGGGTGCTTAAAGATGCCAGCGAAACTTCATCATATCCGGTATTCTTCAGCTGAGCTTCGGCTTGCCGCTTCAGCACCGCTGCACTTTTTTCCCGCACCGGACGGTAAATTGTACCGGCATGACAAAAACGGCAGGCCCGCTGGCATCCCCGCATAATCTCCAGTACTGCACGGTCATGTACTATTTCCATATAAGGTACAATAGGTTTTTCCGGGTAATAAGCCTGATCAAGATCGGCTAACAATCGTTTGCGTACCCGCGGTGGTACCCCTAAAGTATTAGGCGACATCCGGGCTATGGTTCCATCCGGATTATATTCAACGGTGTATAACGAGGGTACGTAAATCCCCTCGACGGCTGCCAGTTTCTTTAGCTTCTCCTTCCTGTCCAGTTCGCGGCTGGTCTGGAGGTTAGATAGGAATTCGAGCAGCATCTCTTCTGCCTCTCCGACCAGGAAGGCATCGAAGAAGTCGGTAAATGGTTCCGGATTGAACACCACTGGCCCCCCGGCTATCACCAGGGGATCATCCTGGCCGCGTTGACTGGATCGCAGGGGAATACCGGCTAAATCAAGCATGTTCAGCACATTGGTGATGGACAATTCATACTGCAGCGAGAAGCCTATCACATCAAAATGGCGCAGGGGAGTAAAGGATTCCAGTGAATAAAGCTCGATCCCCTCACGGCGCATAATGGCTTCCATATCCGGCCATGGGGCAAAAGCTCTTTCCATAAGATGAGGGCTTTGCTCATTGACCAGGCCATACAGTATCTTACTGCCGATGTGGGCCATCCCGATCTCATATACATCCGGGAAAGCCATCACCATTTTTACCTGGCTTGACTGCCAGTCCTTTTTTATCATATTCAGCTCGCCGCCCACGTAACGAATTGGTTTAGCGACCTGCGGCAAAATATCTCTAAATAACTTGTCCTTCATTTGAGCCTCCATCGGAAAAAATACCTTTATTATCTTATCATAACCCCCTATTAATTCAAATTGCGACCCCAGAGGCTCAACAATCATACAATCGTGCCTTAGGGCCTTTTTCCAGGAAGCACTCGATTATTTCGGCCTCCGATCGCAATCCGATAACATGATCGGATTCATCTACCGCCATGACAATCAAATAAAAATTCGGCCGCGCTAATTCCAGGATAGCTTTCAGCAACGTGTCCTGACGGCTTATGATCTGCTGGGCAGGCAGCAGACCGTGTTTAGCCAGGTCATTTTTTTTATTGACCAGGTAGCGCATAAAAGCATAAACCAGCAGCCTTCCTTCCCGGTGGGCAGCCCAGAAAAGCAGCAGGCCTACTACGATATAGTTCAGACCATTTTTTATGAGGTATAGCTGGTATCCTCCCCAGCCCAAAAAGCCCAGGGCAATGATCTTCCCCAGTAGGGCTGTACGGGAGGTAGCCTTTTTGTAACCAATAAATTTGGATAGGACGGCTCGTAAAATATGCCCTCCGTCCATTGGGAGTCCGGGGCACAGATTAAAGAGGCCAAGAAACAGGTTTATATTAATGAACATGGGAAGGTAATGGTTATTTAGGTATGGCTGCAGAAAATAAAAAATGCCAGCCACGGAAAGACTGGCCGCTGGTCCGGCAAGAGCAACATAAATATCCCTTTCCGGCTCGAGTCCAGTGTAGTCCTCCATTTTTGCCTGACCCCCAAAGGGCAGCAAGTCAATCTCAGCTACTTTTAAATCCTGGATTCGAGCCATTATCACATGAGCAAGTTCATGAATCAGAACTGCCGTAAATATCAGCAGAACCTCAACACCTAAGCCCAGATATACATAAGCCGCTCCGATTACCAAAACGAATAGGTTTAGCCTGATTCGTATCCCGCCAATTTTCCCTATCAGCATGAGTTACTCAAATATACTATGGGGATTTATCGGTCCATCCTTGCTTCTTACCTCAAAATAGAGGCTGGTTCCGCTGGTACCCAACGGATCATTGGCCCCAACCGTTTGTCCAGGTCTGACACTGGTCTGGGTCAATCCACCGTAAAAGGAATAAAATTCGCCGCCATGCTTGACTAAAACCGATCCCTGGCCAGCAGCAACGGCAGTCTCCATGACCTCACCCGCTACGATCGGTTTTACCACGGTTCCGCTGTTAACAGTTAAAACCACCCCGGAACTGAACTTTTGCTTTCTGGCCGTTTTATCCCAGTGCCATCCATAACTGCGCTCTATAGATATTATTTCACAGGGGGGCTGTAATACTTGGCCACCGCTTACCGGCAGAAGATCTGCTGTACCATTGGTTCCAGGAATATGTACATACCGGGAAACCACCGCACCCACATCATACTGGTTATTCATTATGTAGTTGAGTACCGGTTCCAATACCTGCCGGCTGGTCTGCCCGGACTGCATGATAACACCGGTTACCGCTATAACCATAATCACTGCCAGAAGCTTAAGCTTAAAATTCTGCAGCATGTCAAATCCCACCCAGGCTTTTATTTCTTTAAATATATAGTTTTAGGGTGAGATTTATTACAAAGCAAAGATGAAAATGGAAGGCATTATGCCTTCCATAAAAGGGTTTCAAAAATCCTGTCTCCGGATCGAGCAGGATGATCATCTATATTCATATTCTGCATCAATGGTGTCGGCGCGGGCCTTCTGCACAATTTTATTATATATCCCGTCAGGGAGCAGGTAGCGGGTGAACTCCAGAATCCTATCGATAGCATACAACAAATCGGCAGGGCCATCCCAATGTGCCAACAAAATATATTTATCGATACTATTGAGAAATCTTTTCAGTATTAATGCCACCAGCAAAAGGTCATCAATCTGACCTAAAAAAGGTATAGCATCGGGTAAGAAATCCAACGGTGACAATACATACAGAACAGTTCCCAGCAAAATCGCTTTCTCACTAGCCTGTACTCTATTATCCCCTATCAAACGATATAGCAATTTAATGAAATTGGGTATTAACAATAATGTCTTCTGAGCTGTTTCTTTTAGAGATTCGTTCTGCTTATAGGTGCTCAATATACTGCCTCCTTCCCATTCCTATGCCTAAAACACCAGCTTCTTGCCCCGAATATTTACTCCCAGTACAAAGCCAACCGCAATCATATTGGTAAGCATGGAACTGCCGCCATAACTGACGAAGGGCAACGGTATCCCGGTAACCGGCATTAATCCTATACACATGCCGATGTTTTCGAAGATGTGAAATAACCACATAGCAATTATCCCCGATAAAATCAGGGTACCGTACATTTCCCGCGATTTGCTGCTTATGATCAAGGTCCTGAACAGCAACATTGCATAAAGGATGATAAGCAATGCCGCTCCTATAAATCCTAGCTCTTCCCCAATTACCGCGTAGATAAAATCGGTATGATGCTCCGGCAAAAAGTTCAGCTGAACCTGGGTGCCATTGAACAGGCCGCTGCCAGTAAGACCCCCGGCCCCAATAGCGATTAGGGATTGGATAGTGTTCCAGCCTGCTCCCCGTCCCCCGAGGCCATCCTGGTAGGGATCCACAAAGACCGCCAACCGTTTAATCTGATAATCATCCAGGGGCAGCCATAACTGGTACTGGAAATGCAAAAACAACCATAAAGAAATAAAAGCTATTAAACCTATGATCAATCCCGACAGTAAACGGGGATTGGCACCGGCCATATACATCATCGCCACCGTGATTACCAGATAAACCAGGGCAGTACCCAGGTCAGGCTGCATCAATATCAAAATTACCGGCGCTCCCATGTATGCAAAACAAGGCAGGAACTGCGCCAGAGTGTTCAATTCACCTTTTCGCCGGCCTAAATAATCCGCAAAAGCTATGATCAATAAGATCTTGGTAAACTCTGCCGGCTGCACCGGCGGCAGACCCCCGATGCCAATCCAACCGGTGGTACCACGCACCTCGCTGCCAAACACCAGAACAATAACCAGGGTCAGCAGAGCAAAACCATAAATATAGGGACTATATTGCTGCAGCAAGGTGTAATCAAACCAAAGCACAATAACTGCCAAAATAATGCCCAGGATCAAAAAGAATGCCTGTTTTTTTAAATAATAGTGAGGGTCACTGGTCATACCCACACTGGCGCTGGTCAGAATTAGAAGACCGAACACCAAAATAACCGCCAGGACAGCCACGAAATATTTATCTATTAGCCTGAATCTCTTAGCATTCATGGGTGAAACCCTCCGGGTTTCATTATAAGGGTAGCCAAAATGATATGTCCATAGGGCAAAATAAGGAGGGAAAAGATGAGACCGATATGGGTCATTGATCATAATTCAGTAATTCTCACCTAGGGGAAATAACACCTTGGATTTTAAAAAAGTTCGTTTCCGCTGCGGGCGTAGAAAAAAGGCACAACTGTCGGAAAGGGCCATGATTGAGGCGGGAAATGTTATGGGGCACCCCTGGGGAGGAATGCCCCGTAGCCAGTACGTCTTGATAGGCAAGCCTAGATTAACTTAGGCCATCTGCCTTCTTTCTTGGTTCGGCCTAAATATTAGCGGCCCGCTTTAAGCTTCTGACTGGTATATTAGCTATGAGGGCCATTGTGTCATCCTCGTTTTCCAGATTAACGATCAGGCTCTCCACATCAATATCCATGTACTGCTGAATTACCTCGATAAGATCTGCCTTTAAAGCATTGATCAGTTCCGGCGATACCATACTGCGGTCATGAATAAGCACTAATCGTAAGCGCTCCCGGGCCACATCCTTGCTGCTGTTATCCCTATTAAAAAATTTGGCTATAAAATCAATCAACCCCAACCCTCCTTTGCTACCGGGCCAATTTCAACCGTTTTATGAAGCGGGTCATAATGTTGGATGAATCATCCAGCGTATACATGGGCACCTTTTCCCCGATTATTCTCCTGGCAACGCGACGATAGGCTTCACCTGCCGGTGAATTGTTACCCATAACAGCCGGTTCACCACGGTTGGTAGAAATAACTATCGACTCGTCCTCGGGGACCACCCCCAATAATTCGATAGATAATATATCGAGAATGTCGGAGATATCCATCATATCGCCCTTTTTCACCATTTTGGGCCTTATCCGGTTGATAATCAGCTGAGTCTCTTTAAGACCTGCTGCTTCCAGCAAACCTATAATACGGTCCGCATCCCGAACCGATGAGACCTCCGGTGTGGCTACTACAATAGCTGCGTCAGCCCCGGCAATGGCATTTTTAAATCCCTGTTCTATCCCGGCCGGGCAGTCGACCAGTATGTAATCAAATTCCTGGCGCAAATCATTGGTAAGATTCCGCATCTGATGAGGCGATACCGCGGTCTTGTCTTTGGTTTGAGCAGCTGGCAAAAGGCACAGACTTTCAAAACGCTTATCCTTTATTAACGCTTGTTTAAGGCGGCAGTGTTCGTTGACCACATCCACTATATCGAAAACAATCCTGTTTTCCAGTCCCATTACTACGTCCAGATTCCTTAAGCCGATATCAGTATCCACAAGTACTACTTTCTTATCCAGCATAGCCAGGGCAGTTCCCAGATTGGCGCTGGTGGTGGTTTTGCCAACCCCCCCTTTACCGGAAGTAACGACTAAAACTCTGCCGCTCATGAATCAATCCCCCTATTTAAAATTTCATCTTTTCTATGACAACCTTGCCCGCTCTTATGCGCGCCATTTCGGGATTATCAACCTTAAACATTTCTCCGTCCGGAGCCCGGGTGATATGGTCAGCTATCCGCAGCTGGGTCGGGTTCAAACGGAAGGCCGCAATAACCGATTGTTCATCGCCCAGGGCCCCTGCATGGGCCATACCTCTCAATGCCCCCATAACTAATATATTACCCCCGGCAATAACCTCAGCCCCCGGATTAATATCGCCTAGTATGACGATATTCCCACGGGTATAAAACTTCTGGCCAGACCTAAGATTTCGGCAGACCATAACCGTATCTCCACCTTGGAGCAATTCATGGCTGTCCAAAGGTACCTGATGCGGCACATGACCCTGACCGCGTTTTTGGCTGTATCTAAGTTCTTTCAAGCTAAGACCAAATAAAGAAACTACCTTCTCCAATTCCCGTAATTGTTTTTCGGTTAATCTCTTGGTTCCGATATCAAGGCAAATCTCATCTTTATGCCCGAAGTCCCCGACCAAACCCAAGCTTTTTTCCAGCTGGACCTTCATTTCTTCCAGGTTGTCATATGCGCTTAAATCCATGACGATTTCATTTTCATGTCCCTTGGCGGCTGCTTCAACCGGCATAACATATCCTCCTATCCCTTGATAAGGCTGCTGGCATCGAGTACTCTAACAACTTCTATTATTTGCAGATATTTCCTTTGAAGAAAAATAAAAAGATAGGGGAAATCCACGGTGATTTCCCCTATTAAAGTCGTTATAGGTTTATAAAATTAACAAAAATTCCGACACGCGGGCGGTGACCAAATCACCCTTTTTTCGCATGATAAAAACTTTAGCTTAGTCTTGATATTGAGTCCGAAGGGGGGGCGTGCCTTGTGAGGGTGCCGTTATGACAGAATAATGGTCTACAATGCCGAAATATTGCTCAAAAACATCCTGCGCTACATAGCCGACTGACTCGCTGCCATGCTGCCCGTATTCGATTACACCGGCGAATGCTATCTGCGGATCATCGGCGGGAGCAAAGGCCACAAATACACCATGGAACTCGTTTACGGCATTGTCACCCACCCGGTTGGTCTGGGCAGTTCCGGTTTTAGCCCCCACCTTGATGTTCTCCGGGAAATTGGTGAAAAGGAAGGAAGCGGTTCCGCCGGGTTGGGTAACCTGTACCATCGCCCGCCGGGTTTCAGCCATAGTATTAACAGATACTGAGACTCGATGGATTAATTCCGGCTCTATTTCTCTTATTAATTCCTGGTCGGGGGATATAATCTGCTTGACCAGATGAGGCCGCCACAAATCGCCGCCGTTAGCCAGGGCGGCAATGTAGTCTGCCAGATCAATAAGGGTATACTGGTTGGCACCCTGCCCAATGGACATGTTAAATGTGTCAAACGGCTGCCAGTTAGTATCGAAATTATAATCAA
>JAXDBN010000063.1:0-2570 GCA_034678805.1 Syntrophomonadaceae bacterium | reverse complement strand
GATACTGCAATCATTCCCAGCGACACGATAAAAGGCGTCATCATTCCAAGGAGCAATAATATCATATACATCTCGTTCGCATTTTCCTGCCAACTCATATAGGCTCCCGCAAACCAGAGGACATAGGTTACTGCAAAAGTCACCAGGAAATAGAGTCTTGGGTTATATTTATAGTTCGAAATCATATTTTTTACCTCCTCGTTTTGGTAAGTAATCCTCGGGCAATATGGTCGCAATAACTGATCCACCCGCATTTCAAGAGTCAGTTAACCCTCCAGGCTGAAGGTGTTTATAATCCTCTCATACAGCATTTGATCCTCTGCGTTTAGTCTTTCTGAGTAAAAAACAATAGTAAAACCATAGGTCTGGTCAATCAGACGATATATATGAGGACACCACATACCCGACTCGGTGGCTATTCTGGTGATGGTCTTTGACCCTTGGCAGGAATTGATATTGAATGGTTCATGGGAAACAACCTCTTCGTCCATTACCGGCCGGTAGTTTAAAAATACGGTTTCCTGTCCGGTCTTAAGCAGTACAACTGGTGGAATTTCGGCAGCCTTTTTGTTGTTACCATCATATAGGACACTCGAAATCATGGTCCAGCTGCCCGGAAAATGAATAGAGAAATCACATTTCCGGTTATCATTGGTAGGTTGTGATCCGTGTTCAGTCAATTCGCTTACTGATACCCTGGCATTCAGCTTTTTCCAGCCCGGTATTTTATCAGAATTCAATACTTCAAATTTATAAGGTTCCTGGCTGGCAAGCTGGATCTGAATTTCGCCGGGGCTTTCTTGTGGATAGGTAACTTGCGGAATTTCCGATGTATTGTCTGGTACGGCGGCGGAATCCATACATCCACTCATTGCCAGTAACCAGAGGCTGATCATCGTAATCAATACGGTTCTAATTAAGGTGTTCATCATCGAAGATCTCTCCTTTTATCATTCAGCCATGCTTCATTGTTCATTAATCATGTCTAACGCACACAAATCCTGCATCATGTGCAAAACCATGCAGGGGACGATAGTACCGAATGAGATATAAAACAGCCCAAATAAAAATCCTATAATGGCAGGCTTTAACGCCTCCGCCCAGCCCTGGTAGATATGACCGATGCCAAATATCAGAGCTGAAACAGCAGCGATGACAAATATATTGAGACCGGGAAAGACTTCGCCCATTAGGAAAAAAAGAAAACCTCTGTAAAGCAATTCTTCGGTTAGCCCGGCCGTTACAGCCGTTAACGCCCAGACCTGTTTTTCCTTTTTGGTTACCGGAAGAAGTGCTTTGACCTCGTCAGGCATATTTTGAGCGATACTTATATTTTTCATGGCATTGATTCTCAGTACGATTAATGAGTAGGTAAGGTAGATTAAATAGAGCCAGGCCATTGCTGCCAGGCAATAGAACAGCCAGGGCGGTCCGCTGAATTTAAACCAGACTAAACCCAGATCATTCCAAATTAACTGACCGCTGGCCGATAGGATCAACACCAAACCGGCGGGAATCCATAAACCCAGCATGAGCCTCACATACAGCCTGGTTTTAGACATATCCCCTTTACAGATGGCTGATATTATTTTCGGGTACCTGGTTTGCCCCCACCAAATTTCATAGGCTACAAAATAAAGTAAAAACAGAGCTAAGGATATCCACCAAAGCATAGTATCACCTCCAAAGATTTCGTCCGTTCCCGCCAGCAGGTTTAATAATAGCCAGTAATAATACCTTCCCCGTTAAAATAGACCAGGTCGCCGTCATCATAATTCCAAATCGCCCGGAAGACTGTAGGTTTCCTGATGCCGTCTGTTTCCCGATACTCACTGCAAACAACTGACCATTTGACTTTTTCACTGGTGCCGTCCATGGCAGCAGCTTCCCGGTCGTCAGTTGCAAAAGACACCATTTCACCTTTTTCATTAAAAGTAAATATGCCGCTGGCCGAAATGCCGTAGCAGTTTATAGTGGCTTTAGTGTGTAAATCATCGATTGGCTCCCAGGCGATATATTCCTGCAAAGCTGCGTTGGGAACCATCAGGCTTTCAGACAGGAAGGTGACCAGTCCCGACTTATCCATAGCCTGCCCGGTTTGATCAAACAGGGTAAATAACTTGGCAATCACTCCCTTCATGGAACCGGCCCCCTCAACATATCCATCCATACCTTCGAAGGGAATCCCGTACATCGAACTGTCGATATATGCAATCCGATTGGGCTTATTAACGAAGTTGTATTGGGTGTAATCGATTTTAATCAGGGATTTATCCTTGCCTAGGGCAAAATCGACATCTTGATAAGCCACTTTGGCATAAGACATTTTCGGTGTGCCGATATAACCACAGTGTCTGAAATACTTCTGAACGGGCACCGGCAAACCAGCCAGATCTGCTTCACTAAATAAGCCTTGGGCCCGGTCGGTGGTTGCAGTTAGGTAGGCTGTAATCGCATTAAATTCGGTACTGGTTTTGGAGTATGGTATTTTTAAAAATATAGCCACTATGAAAGCTGCGCCAAGCAAAATCCCAATTGAAATATACATTTTTTTATTACTCCTTTTCTCC
>JAXDBN010000062.1:0-12906 GCA_034678805.1 Syntrophomonadaceae bacterium | reverse complement strand
CTATATTTAAGTTTTTCAAACCATATGGTCATGACATTTTAACTTCCAGCCGTTCTTTTGTCAACCTCTTTGTCATGCTGCCACCTCATTTGAGAATTTTTGCGTGATTTCCGGACAGGATAATAAGAAATAAAATTCGGCACCCTTATTCTACGGCCTGCGCCTCCAAAAAAACGCTTCTCTTGACTCCCCCATTGAGTAAAGCCTCTTAATAAACCCAACCACAACTGGTTAACCTAAAACAAATGCTTACCACCCCAGTATCATTTTCACCGCAGAGGCAAGATACCTTTATTGCCGTCATGCGTTTAATCCCGGTTATCAACGAGGTTTTGATAATCAACACTGAAATATATAGAAGAGGCAGATATATGACCATGAATAACAACCACCCGGGCAGGCGCTATACAGCTTACGTAAGCACTTTAGGGACCACCCAACTGCATCTCCGCAATCCCTGGGTTATTGCGTTCTGGTCAGCCATGTTTCCCGGAGTAGGCCATCTGCTGCTATCTAAGTATTTACGGGGCTTTCTCCTGTTTGCATGGGAGGTGTTGATAAATTTTCAGGGACATATCAATATGACTATTTATTACTCTTTCCTGGGTAATTTTGAAATGGCCAAGCAGTGCCTGGATACCAGGTGGATGTTGATTTATATCCCCACCTATTTTTTTGCCATCTGGGACAGTTACCGGACCACTGAGGATCTAAACAATCTCTATCTGTTGGCAGCCCGGGAAGAGGCAGCCTTTAAGCCATTTAAAATGGACAGCCTGTGCATTAACTACCTGGATAAGAAATCACCCTGGTCGTCAGCTTTGTGGTCTTTCGTCGCTCCAGGGACGGGTCAAATGGTTATTAATCGTATCATCACGGCTTCCTTCATTCTTATTTGGTCTATTATAATCGTCTATTACTCCAACCTGTTGCCAGCCATTCATCATACCTGGGCCGGTAATTTTGAACAGGGTAAAACCATGTTAAACATACAGTGGTTTTTGAACATTCCCTCGCTTTATTTTTTTGCTGTCTACGATGCTTATGTAAATACGGTGGAAAGCAATAAACTATTTGATTGGGAACAGGCCAGGTTCCTAAAAGACCAGTACCAAAACAGTTCATTCAAAATGCCTTCAACAATGCTTATTGGGAGTGGTGTAATGTATATTATCTCGACCTTCCGGCATTCCATAGCGCTGGAGAAAGCCATTACGGCGGCAGAAATGAAAGGTATCGCCAGGGACAGTATTTTGGCCGTCCCCATGGACAAACGCGGTGAAAGATCAAAGTTGTTCGATTCTATGCAGCAATCCGACGGGTTGAGTCTATTGGACCTGCCCTTCATACTTGGGTCTTTCCTGGCCCTAATGGGGGCCATATACGGTTTCAATTTCCGTTGGGGGCCACTGCTGTGGGGATTGATTGGTTTTGGGGCAGGATTTTTGATCGGATTGGTCATAAAACTGGCTGCCAATCATAAATATTTGTCCCACCGCTCGTCTGGCAAAGATAGTGAAGTTGTATTGATAATTGAATGCAAAGAGCATGAAGCGGAAATGTTAAAGGACCTGCTGTGGAACCATGAAGCGCTCGGGGTGCGCAAACTTAGTCTCACCCAAACATAACGATACAAAGTCAGTTACAGTCTTGCGGAGTGTTACAGAAGGAACGTCCCTAGTGTAACTGGGTGCGGATGCGCATATAATTGAGGACGTCGGTGCGGGAAACGATCCCGGCCAGTTGCTGCTGGTCCATAACCAGCACTCTGCCTACCCCGTTTCTAAACAGCTTGGCCATCGCCTGGGAAACGGTGTCATCGGGGGTCACCACTAAATCAGGCTGCAAGGCAATAGCAATCCTGCCTACCGAGGTTTGCTGCCAGGATTCCCGGCCCAGTTTCTTTACAGCATCTAAATTTACCAATCCAATAATTGAATTGCCGTCCCGGACCGGGAAGCATATAAACTTGTACCGGTAGAAGTAGTTATCAACCAATTCCTGCACCGGTATATGATAGTCAACTGCTACCACCTGGGTGGTCATGAAATTCCGTACCGGAATTTTGGTAAAAACGTCTTCCATTAGCGTCTGTTGGTAACCTAATTGTGACGCCTGGGCTATAAACCAGCCGATAAAGGCAAACCACACCCCATTAATAAAATTGCCGGAAAGTACCAAATAGACCCCGGCGAAGATAAGGGTATAGCCAAAAGCTGCCCCCACCGATGACGCTATCCGGGTGGCACTTTGCAGGTTACCCCTAAAGCGCCAAAGCACTGCTCTGAACACCCGCCCTCCATCCAGGGGATAAGCGGGTACCAGATTAAATATGGCCAGCGTAAGGTTTATATAAGACAGGAAACTGCACAAGACCACCGCAGGTTCTGGTGCGTTAAGCCAAATCAATAGGTTGGCGGCAGCCAGGAATAAAGTCGATAGTAAAATACTCATACCCGGGCCGGCCAGGGCGATCTTAAGTTCTTTGTCGGGATCATCAGGTTCGCTTTCAATCTGGGCTACCCCGCCGAAAATAAATAGGGTGATTTTTTTAACCGGCAAACCCAAGTGTATGGATACCAGGGAATGAGAAAGCTCATGCAGTAATACCGAAGCAAACAGCAGCACGGAAATCAGGGCTCCCAGCAGCCACCAGGCGGCGGGCGCCCAGTCCGGGTAATTCTGGGGGAAAAAAGAGGTAGCCAGCATGTATGTGGTCAGGGCAAATATGATAAACCAGCTTATATTTATCTCAATCGCTATACCCTTGATCCTGCCAATTGTAAAAGAAACCTTCATCTGACGTCCCCCTTTCTTTCCCTAATATTAACATGTTTCAGCAAATATATCCGTTTAGGATTCACGGGTTGTCATCGTTTCTAGTCTTTCCGATTCTCTGCTATAATTAGCTTCAAAAGCAATGAGTCAGTGGGAGAAAATATGCGTGATCGAACTGCCTGGATCAGAATAAGCCGGTTTTATACCGTGGTCAATCTGTTTCTGCAGATATTTTGGTCCTTTTATTCCATTAAATTTAAAAAGATGTGGCACAGCGGCGCATGGCCGGATGCTCACCGCCAAAAGCTGTTTGTTTCTGAGGCTCGCCGTTTCCGCCATACCGCTGTCAATCTGGGCGGGCTCCTAATTAAACTGGGGCAGTTCTTCAGTACCAGGGTGGATGTTTTCCCCCAGCCTACCATTAACGAACTGACCGGCCTGCAGGACGAGGTCCAGGCCGTACCCTTCAAGGATATACGCCAGGTTGCGGAGGAGGATTTCAACCGTCCGTTAAACGAGATATACGCACGGGTCGATGAAATGCCCCTGGCATCGGCATCGCTGGGACAAGTACACCGGGGTTGGCTGACCAGCGGCGAAGAGGTAGCCATCAAGATCCAGCGCCCGGGCATTGAAGAATTGGTTCGTATTGATCTCAAAGCCATCGCCCTGGTGGTCAGAGTCATAAAAAAATTGACTGATTGGGAACGCCGCATCGATTTGGATGCCATCTATGATGAATTTGCCGCCACACTATTAGACGAACTGGACTATATAAAAGAAGGTCATAATGCGGAAACCATAGCCGCCAATACCAAAGATGAGAATATTCTATTCCCGCAGATTTACTGGAATTACACTACCCACCGGGTCTTGACCATGGAATTTATGGAAGGGATCAAGATTACCAATTACGAAGAACTCGCCCGGTTAGGGGTGGATCGCAATAATATCGCCCGAACCCTGCTTAAAACCTATATAAACCAAATACTGGCGGATGGATTTTTCCATGCTGATCCCCACCCCGGCAACTTGTTTGTGACCGCAGAAGGGAAACTGGTAATGATCGACTTCGGTATGGTGGGCTCGATACCGCCAGATTTGAAGGAGACCTTGATCGAGCTGGTCCTGGCCCTGGTCAAACGCGATAATATCCAGGTGGTCGGTTATTTCAAAAAGATCGGTTTTCTTCGCTATGATGCCGACACCGAACTGGTGGCTCGCGCCGTCGGGCTCCTCCTGGAGGAAACCCTGGGCACCGGTATAGATTTCGCCAACGCCGATTTCAGCGGATTCCTGACCGATTTGGAATCGCTGCTGTATGAACAGCCCTTCCAGATCCCGGCTCAATTCACTTTCATGGGACGGGCCCTGGGAACCTTGTACGGCATATGTATAGGTCTGGATGCCAACTTCAACTTCCTGGATGAAGCCAAACCATATTTGACCAGCTTCGCCCGCAAAGAAGCCGGAGTTTGGGAGGCTATTAAAGAAAAATCCACCCGGTTCGGGGCATCTCTTATTGAGATACCACCTCTGGCCGAAAAGGTCCTGCACCGCATGGATAAAGGCGATCTGACAGTCAGAATTTCCCTTGGCAGCCTGGAAGATTCCATAGCTGCCAATACCCGGGCTACTTACTACCTGGCGGCAGCCGTAGTTTTCGGTTTTGCCCTGCTGACTGCCGCTTACCTGCAGGTTAACCAGGCCTATATCCTGGCTCGCTGGGCACTGGGCGCAGCTGTTGTGCTGCCGTTGCTGCCAGCCAGGATGGGTCGCACCAAAACCCGGCGCAAACTAAAAACCCCGCCGCCCCACGCATTTCTCCGCCAGAAGCGGGAATACAAAGCATAAAAAATCAGCCGTCCAACATGAAAGGGCGGCTGTGCTCATATATATGGTTAAGGTGATGAGGTTGACAGATTGCTTATTAATCAACTTGCTAACTACCGCACTATATCATGAGCAAAAGAAGGAGAAAGTTTGAGCCTGACAATCAAGTTGACAACAAGGTTAACAAACTGGGGGGTATTTTACCTGGTTTAACAACTGGTTGTGAAGTTGCCGGAGAGCGTCTGCTGCCCTTTTGGACTCAATTGCCTCACCTGATAACAATTTATGAAGTGAGGGGAGAAAAGGTTACCGAATGGACACGATTTATTACAAAATCGGTGAGGCAGCAGAAATGCTGGGAATTGAACAACATACGCTGCGTTACCTTGAACATACCCTGAGATTAAAGATCAAACGCGATGAGCGCGGCGATCGTATGTACACTGAAGCCGATATAGAGACCCTGCGTTTGATTTTGATGTTAAAAAATGAGAAAGGCCTGAACAGCACTGCCATTCGCATGGCCCTGGCCACCATGGAGGAAAGCCAGGAAACCGCAGTGCAAACCTTTCAGCCCGCCGGTGCCGGCAATGCTGACCTGGTGGAATTAAAGGCGGTCTTAAACCGGATCGTCGAACAGAATGATGAGCTGATATCCCAAAATAAGCAATTGCAGCAGCGGATAGAACAGCTGGAAACCAAAATGCGGCAGCGGGATGCCAAAAAGGATGAACAGGTCGATGAATTGATCCGGCTGTGGCACCGCGAGCAGGAGGACCGGGGCAAATCCTGGCTGGCCAAACTGACCGGCAAATAGAAAGCCGTTCCACTTGAACAAGCAGTCAATCTGGATTAAGCTTTAAAGGACCGGGTCTTACTGCTATGGATATTTATCCCCGGTTTTCAAAATGGACAAGGGCGGGTGTTAAATGAGGATCATCATAGGTATATCCGGGGCCAGCGGCGTAATACTAGGCGTGGAGCTATTAAAAGCATTGAAAGCCCAGCAGGTTGAAACCCACCTGCTGATTTCCGATGGCGCCAAAACCACTTTCAGGCATGAAACCGACCTGGATATTGACCAGGTTATAGCTATGGCTGATTTCTGCTATGAAATGAACAACCTGGCCGCAGTCATTTCCAGCGGTTCTTTCAAAACCGACGGTATGGTTATCATACCCTGCAGCATGAAAACCCTGGCCGCGGTTGCGCACGGTTTTGCCGATAATCTTATGACCCGGGCGGCCGACGTTTGTTTGAAGGAAGGCCGGAAAGTGATCCTGGTCCCGCGGGAAACACCCCTTGGTAAAGTCCATCTCAAAAACATGGTTGAGGCAGCTGATAATGGTTGCGTAATTGTGCCCCCAATGCTGACCTTCTATAATTCTCCCCGTTCCCTGCAGGATCAGGTCAATCACCTGGCGGGCAAGATCTTGATGCAGTTCGGTTTGGATTTTGGGGGCTTCTCTCCCTGGCCAGGAAAGGATAATTAACATGGAGACCGGCAGCCAAAAAGGCTCGACCCGATTTGAAACCCGGCATTTTGAGACCGGTGAAGGCAGATATAAAATAGAGGCTATAGTGGTTATTTCCAACCGGGACCTGAATATAACGGTAGGCGGCGGGACCTCATACCATATTGGCGCCACGGCTTTGGCGATCCCCCGCCCCAGCCTGGATGATCCCGGCTTGGTATCGGCGTCCGCCTCGGTAATTTGTGTGACCGGGCACAAAGATGACCAGCTGGCCCGCAGCGCAGCTCTGCAGTTGTCGGCCCGGTTCAATTGTGTAGTCACCGTTAACGCGGGGCTGCATGTAGACGATGCCAATGCCGACGACATTGGTCTCCTGACCTGCAACTTCAATAACCTGATTCAGGACATCATATCCCATCTCGCCTAATCACCTACGGTTTGATCCACCAATCCATATCCTTATACTGCTTCTGGGCATGTTTGAGTATGTCCTTTTCTGCCTTGAAACGGGCCCGCATCGCCACCAGGTATTCATTAAAATGTTCCTCTATTTCATGCTGGGCAAAACGGTTATGGGACGATGCGGAAAAATCAGGGATATTATCGGCTCCCAGGGTTCCAATTCCATTACATATAGGACATTCTATCTGGTTACCCGGCAGTAAACGGAACAAGTCCGAACCGCACTGGGGACACTCCCGCAGGTCCGGCCGGTATTCTTCCCCGCTGAACATTCTTTGCCCTAAATCACGTGCATAAGCCAGGTTGGCAGGAGTAAGCAGCGATTCGGCCGGCAAAGTGGCATTGATCATCCAGGTATCAATAATCTTCATCTTCAAAGTGCGGGGCAATACCTGGGCTGCCGCCTTGGAATACCCGGTCCAGCCGATAGTCCCGTACGGCATGGCTATTATGCAGGGTTTGCCGGAGGTATGGCTGATATAATTGTAGGCCCCCACCAGGCGATCCTGGAGTAGTTTATGACAGCCGTGCGGACCCAGTATATAGACCGGTACCCCGATAACCACCCCATCCGCCTGCTTGATTTTTTTCATTACGAAATTGAAATCATCATGGACTTTACATTCGGTATCCGGCTGCAGGCAATGATAACAGGCTTTGCAGGCTTCCAGCTTCAGGTCTGTGACCCTGATCAAATCATGCTGGCAGTCGCCGGGCACATTTTTCATTATCTCCTTGACCATCAGCTCACTATTACCTAATTTACGATGAGAAATAACCAAACCCAGTATCTTTTTCATAATCAGTCGTCAACTCCTCAACAAGAAACTTTATCCAGAAGAGTCTGCCATCACCTGAATTAATTATATACTACTTTAAAGGGGCCTGGCAGTTACCCCATTCTCACCACAGTAATAAAGGGGGCAAGCTGCACTCCCAATGACCTTTAAGGTGTTAATGAATATGTACAGGCAGACCGCGTAAAAAAAGGCTTTGAGCAAGGCAATCTGGAATTTCGTGATTGAATCGTACATGAGGTACGTCGATTGAACAGGGATCCCGCATTAACGCAGCTATCAGCCCTTTTTTGCGGTCTAAAAAAGGCACCTGCGTTGCAGGTGCCCGTAAGTGTCTGTGTTTGTTAACCACTCTAATTATAGACTGTCGCCGAAATCCTCTTTGAACTTGGCCACCAGTCTTTCCTGCCAATCCGAAACCGGCTCCAGCCGGCCAAAGAAGAAACGTAGAATCTTAGGTTCCTCAACGAAATTCAATCCACCCACGATTTCCCGATTCTGGTACAGCCAGGTGATTCTGTCAATAGCATATTTGATCTGGGAAAGGGTAAATACCCGACGTGGTAAGGCCAGGCGCAGCAGTTCCATTTCCGCCATCGGTTCTACCCCATTCTCATCCCGCTGTTCGGATAGGGTTCCTCTTTCCATTCCTCTTACTCCGCTGGCGATATATACCGCGGTAGCCAGGGCTCCAGCCGGATACTGGTTTTGCGGTACATGGGACAGGAAGGCACGGGCATTGATGTGGCAGCCCAGGCCGCCGGCCGGTGTAACTACCGGTACCCCTCTCCTCTTGAGTTCATTCACCATATACTCGATAAAGATGGGACCCTGGTTGATCATCTCCTCATCCATGGTTTCTTCCAAGCCGACAGTCAGCGCTTCCATCTCCCGCACTGACATCCCGCCATAGGTAAGGAAGCCTTCATACAGGGGAATCATATCCCGCATCTTTAAGAAAATTTCCTTGTCGTCGGTGCATATCCCTCCTCCCCGGACACAACCCAATTTGCGGGCGGAGAAGTAAATAATATGGGACAGGCTGGCCATTTCCAGGGTAATATCCCGTACGCTCACATCCTTGTACTTGGCTTCCCTTTCCTTGATGAAATATAGATTATCAGCCCACAGGCTGGCGTCCACAACCAACAGGACTCCAAATTGGTCGCAAACCTCGCGCACCTGGCGCAGGTTCTCCATAGAGAAAGGCTGTCCGCCGATCAGGTTAGTGCCCGCTTCCAACCTCACATAGGCTATCTTGTCAGCTCCGGCGTCCTCGATCAAGGCCTTTAACCTGGGGACATCGGTGTTGCCTTTAAAGGGATGGTCACTCTCAATCTCCAGTCCTTCAGGTATTACTACCTCCTCGACCCGGCCCCCGTTTATCACGACGTGGGATTTGGAAGTGGTAAAATGGAAGTTCATCGGCACTATCGAGCCGGGAGTAACGTAAGTTTGGGAGAGGATATTTTCGGCCGCCCGCCCCTGGTGAGCAGGCAGGAAATATTCCATATCGAATATCTCTTTAAGTTTGTTATGCAGCCGGGTGAAGGTCTCTGATCCGGCATAGGCATCGTCAGCTACCATCATAGACGCTAGCTGCTGGTCGCTCATGGCATTGACGCCGCTGTCAGTAAGCATGTCCAAAAAGACATCCCGGTTATTCAGCCCAAAAGTATTATTGCCTGCTTCCCTCATGTAGGTCAACCGTTCATCTACAGTGGGGAGGGTAAGCTTCTGCACTATACGTACTTTATGCATCTCAAGGGGTACATCGTCATTAAAAAAGAATTTAATCTTGGACACTAATCAATCACTCCTTGTTCAATAATGATAAGAATAATGGATCGATTTAGGTTGCCAACCCTCCTTTGCTGCGCCGATAGGCAAGAAAAAAGCACTCCCGGCGAGTGCAGACCAATCAGGACTATGTACCTTCCCTACCTACTACCCTACCAGCTACTCATCTTAATTTTCAGTTCCTACATCCGAGCCAAAACTACCGTTCTACAATAAACAAATTATATACTAAAATTCGGAAGGGTGTAAATAGAAAGCAATGGTATTCAATGGTTTTGGACACTAAAAAGCGGCGGAATGAATCCGCCGCATTATGCTCTCTCTAAACAATTATATTCTGTGGTAAATTATCTCCTGTTGCTCTTACGCCAGATGTTCATCTTTTGAGCTTCCCCGATCAATTCATCGCGGAAATCGGGATGAGCAATGCTGATTAAGGCTTCAGCCCGTTCCCAGGTAGTTTTACCCTTGAGATAAGCTACCCCATATTCGGTGACTATCATATGCACCGCAGTTCTGGGATCGGTAACTATAGCACCAGGAGTCAGGATGGGCTGGATCTTGGAAGCTAAGCTGCCATCTTTCTTCTTGATGGTGGAAGGCATACATACGAAACTCTGCCCGCCTTTTGATTTATAAGCTCCCTCAACGAAATCCAGCTGTCCGCCGGTGCCGCTCAAATGCCTGGTTCCTACGCTTTCAGAGCAAACCTGTCCATACAGGTCAACTTCAACACAGGCATTGATGGAAACGAAGTTATCGATCTGTGCCACAACCTTGGGATTGTTGGTGTAATCTACCGGGTAAGAAGCGAGACCTGGGTTGTCATCGCAGTATTCATACAGGTCTGCACTGCCCATGACAAATGAGTAAACCTGTTTATATCTATCCAGGTTTTTAAATTTACCGGTGATCTTGCCCGCCTTGACCATCTCCAGGTAAGCATCCACATACATCTCGGTATGGACTCCCAGGTCCTTCAGATCAGACTGAGCCACCATGGTGCCTACCGCATTGGGAACACCGCCGATACCGAGCTGGATGCAGCAGCCGTCCCTCATCCGATCAATACAGTTCTGGGCGATCTTGATGTCTATCTCGCTGGGCGCAGCCGCACCGAGAATCGTGAGGGGATGGTTTCCGCCTTCGATTATCATGTCTACTTCGGTAACATGGATGCATTCCGAGCCGCCGCCCAGGCAGCGGGGCATGTTCGCATTGACCTCGACTATAAAGGTCTTGGCGGTCTCCCGCATGGCCATAACATTAGTTGTGCTGGCTCCGAAGTTGAAATAACCGTGTTTGTCCATGGGAGTACACATAACCACAGCCACGTCATCCGGAGTACTGTCATTCATGGTCATGGGAGGAAGTTCATGGAATTTCATCGGGATGTAATACAGAGTTTTGTGAATGTACTTTTTATCGTGGGCTGATACATGCCAGGAGTTCCAGGTGAAATGCTCACCGGTTGGATCTGCCTCGGCTGTAAAATGCGGATAAGCACCAATGTCGCATTTGATATTTACGTCCCATAGTTCATCAATCCGTTTGGATAAAGCTTCATCAAAATCCCAAGCAGAGTTGATTCCAAAAGCGTATTCTACGTAATCACCTGATTTGACCACTTTTGCTGCTTCAGCAGCGGTCACCACTTTGCTGTTGTAAATGTCCTGCCACTTAAACAATCAAATAACCCCTTCCTAAATTTCAGCATCCAATATGACGATTGTTGCTGCATTTACTTTTTTATAATCTCTCTAATCTAATAAAACCAGAGCGGAAGGTATCCGCTCTGGTATTTTGTAAGTTTCGGTTTACAAGAAGGATCCTTCCGGAATATCGATGGAGCTTCTGTCGCCGGCCTTCATAGCTTTTTCGAAGGCGAATACATCGGTGACATGGTTCATGATATAGAACTTGGCACTGGCGATCTTGCCCTTGTAGAAGGGAGTATCAAAATGATCATCGCCGTTTTCAGCTATCTTCTTGGCAGCCAGGATGGCCTGGGACAGCAACAGCTTGCCGCAGTATACTCTGGCGCCGGAATGCATGGTCCGGGTGGAGAAAAGCTGTTTCATCTGCTTGTCGCCTTTGGTCCAGGCATCATTCATAGCAACGATATCCTTGAAAGCAACCATAGCATCTGCCATCATGGCGAATTCGGCTGCGAATTCGTCGGTCTTCTCATTGGCTACAAAGTCATCAATCTCTTTAACCCAGATGCGGAAGGGTTCGCCGCCGCTCATGGTGAACTTGCGGCCACAATAGTCCTGGGACTGGATAAAGTTGGTTCCTTCCCAGATACCGTGGATGACGCAGTCTCTGTAAAGCTGGGCTCCGGCATATTCTTCCATGAAGCCATAACCGCCGTGGCACTGAATTGCTTCGCCGGTCAGGATTCTGGCCATATCGGATGAATAGGCTTTACACAGCGGGTTGTTTATGGCAAACATGTTACCATAATATTCTCTCTCTTCAGGGGTAGCAGCATCGACTTCCAGGTCGCGATACAGATAGGAGGTGTAAATCAGGGCCCGGATAGCTTCCATTCCGGACTTCTGATACAGCAGCATGCGGCGTACATCTTCGTGCTCGATGATCCTTACGCTGGGTCCCTTGGGATTGGTGGAATGTTTGCTCTGTACGCGGACTTTGGTATAATCCAGGGCAGCATAGTAAGCGGAAGTAATGCATCCCAGTGTGAACAAACCGGTGTTGAGGCGTTCTTCGTTCATGTAGGCGAACATCTGGGACATTCCTTTGGCTTTGCCGTCTTCCTTCGGTACAACTTCCCCAACCATCCAGCCGAGGCAGTTGTCGTTTTCACCCATAGCCAGGGTTAGCGTGGAGGAACCGTGGATTCCCATTTTGTGCTCAATACCTACCGAGGTTACATCATTCCAAGCACCCATTTCGCCGGTGTCAGGATCGACCCAGAACTTGGGCACGATGAAGAGGGAAATGCCAGCGGTGCCGTCCGCAGCACCAGGGGTCTTGGCCAGCATCAGGTGGACGATGTTTTCGGCCAGGTCATGGTCACCGGAGGTGATGAAGCACTTCTGGCCTTTCATCTTATAAATATGCGGAGTGTCAGTGGGGAAGGCCTTGCTGGCAACCGCGCCAACTTCAGAGCCTGCGCCCGGTTCAGTCAGACCCATGGTGCCGCCCCATTGACCAGCAAACATCTTGTCCAGGTAAGCAGCTTTTTGTCTGTCGGTGCCGTAGTCCTGCAGCACGGTGGTTGCGCCCTGGGTCAGACACCAGAACATTACGATAGAAGCCGATGCAGCGGACTGCATTTCCAGGATCGGAGCGTACCAGGCCAGGGGGACCTTGCCGTCGCCGCGGAATCCGAACTGCTGGCCTAACTCGGCATCCTGAATGGTTTTATAAACTGTTTTGAAAACATCAGGGGTTACAACGGCATTTTCATTGCCGCCTACAAAGGTTGCACCGATTTCGTCGGCTTCTTTGTTGGCCGGGCACATAACATCGCGGCACACCTTGAAGTTAACATCCAGGAAGTTATCGATGTCATCAATGCCATAGTATTCATTGTAAGCCGGTAGTGACAGGAGCTTATCCATGGGGAGCCATTCTTTGATAACGAACTTAATGTCACGGGTGTTCATTAAGAAATTAGTGTGTGGCAATACAATTCCTCCCTACAATTTAATTTTTATGAACATAATCCCCTAATATAATACTAGGGGCATGTCCCAGAAGCATAAGACTGGATACAGGTTTCAGGCGGCCAT
>JAXDBN010000061.1:0-2968 GCA_034678805.1 Syntrophomonadaceae bacterium | reverse complement strand
AGGGTTATTCCTACTCGTTCACTGAGAAAACGCACATCCGAGTTGCCAATAGCCAGTTTAACGCTGCTGTCGGCACAGCGGCTGCGAATCATGGCAAAATCACTCTCCAACAGGATTTCGCTGTGGTCACAAGCACCGGCCATAAGGTCAGTCAGTAATCCTCGTAAGAGCGGGCTTTTGCTTCCGGTGGCGAGAATAGCGGCAGTTACGCCGTTCTCAACCAGCACCTGGCTGACTGCATAAACTGTTTCCGGTTCACCAAATACCGCCGCCCGGCCCTCACGGTTATATTTATGGGAATCTATCATGGCATCCTGGAGACGCCCCCGTTCCTTTTTGAGCTCTTCCGGGATAGGGGTTTGAGTCAAGGCGTTGAGCAGCTCCAAAAACCGGTCACAGGCCACAATTCCTATTGGCAAGGATAGGTTATATAAAGGAACCCCGTAGTTATCCTCCAGATACTTACCCGGCGAAAATGCTTCATCCAGTGTTTTCCCAAACTGTATAGTAGCCCGGGCCCCAGCCATACCTTCAATAGAAGAGAGCGGCGTGCCTCCCGGCGGGATTTTTGTGTAAACGGGACTATAGGGGCTGTCCAGGGTATCGGATATATCCGGTAACAGGGTGTATTCTACCTTCATCAAGTCCAGGATCCGCTTGATCTCTCTTACGTCCGCCGGGCTGATGTGGGGGACAATTACATTGATTCCGTCATGGCGGGGAACCTCATGGCTGATCGTGGCTACGATACGGTACAGGGCCTGAAAATAGCCCTCGCTGTGGGAACCGCCATAACCTGGGGTAGGAACCGTTATCAACCTGGGCATAGATGATTCCTGCTGCTCCTGGCGGAATAAAGACGCCAAGCGGTCGATATCTTCACCTATGGTTTCAGCCAGGCAGGTGGTCAATATCCCTATTACCTCGGGCTTATACAAGGCAATCAGGTTTTTTAAACCATTTCGTAAATTAGCTTCGCCGCCGTAAACGGTACCCTGTTCGGTGATGGCGCTGGAGGCGACGTCAATAGGTTCGTTGAAATGCTCAGCCATATGTCGGCGCATATAAGTGGCACAACCCTGCGAGCCATGAATAATCACCATGGCGTTTTCAATGCCTTTAAAAGGTATAATTGCTCCCAGCGGCATACACATATTGCAGGGATTTTCGGTGGCCTTGGATGTATTTTTATTGGCGTTCATATCTATCACCTCGGTACTTAATCTGGGTTACATTTATCAAGGTACTTCCATACCGGAGAACAAACCGTCTGCTCAACCTCACGGGCAAAATTGACCGCCCCGACAAAACCGCTCAGAGGGTGTTTGCGTTCGTGATTGTGGTCGATAAAGGCAATGCCTAACTTGAAGGCCAGCGGTCTTTCTTTAACCCCGCCGACCAGGAGGTCCGCTCCCTGCTCCAGCATAAACCACTCCAATTCAGAGGGATTGGCATCATCCAGTACCACCGTACCTTCCCGCACCAGCTGGTGGATGGTGTCATACTCCTCCGGGCGGCCGGTCTGGGTCCCGATCATGACTACCTCCATCCCCAGCTCCCGGAATTGTTTGATCAGGGAAATGGCCTTAAAACCCCCGCCAACGAATATCGCAGCTTTTTTGCCATTAAGACGTTGCCGGTAAGTTCGAACCATGGAGCCATAAACCAGCATTTCCCGCTTGATCAGGGATTCGGTTCGCCTTGCCAATTGCGGATTTTCGAAAAAAGCACTGATCCGGCGCAATGAATCCATGGTATCTTCCAGGCCCAAAAAAGAAATGTTTAAGAATGGAATACCGTAAATCTCCTCCATTCGCTGCGCCATATAGCCCATGGAACCAGCACATTGAACGATATTTAAGGCTGCACTGGGAGCGGTTTTCAGCGCCTCATAATTCGAATCCCCGGTGAATGCCACATTAACGTGCAATCCCATCTCCTCTAAATAATTCCTGATAATCCATGCCTCACCGGCCAAATTGAAGTCGCCTAAATAGTTCAAATGGTGAGCCTGGCGGGGCATCTCTTGCTGTGGGGCTATCATCCGCAGTAAAACCTCGCAGGCCGCCCGGTAGCCGTCGGACTTGTTGCCCGAGAAACCGGAGGATTGTACCGGGATCACCTGGATTCCATGCTTGAGAGATGCTCGCCTGCAGATGGCTTCCAGGTCATCCCCGATCACGCCGACGATACAGGTGGAATAAACCAGCATAACCGGGGGATGATAACGTTCGATCAACTCATCTATGCAGCGCACTAATTTCTGCTCGCCCCCAAAGATGATATCCTCTTCATGAAGATCAGTAGAAAAACTGCAGCGGAATAAATTCACCCCGCTGCTCAAGCTGCCGCGAATATCCCAGGTATAGCTGGCGCAGCCGATGGGCCCGTGCACCAGGTGAACCGCATCCGTGACCGGGTTCAAAACCACCCTGGCGCCGCAGTAAACGCAAGCCCGCTGGCTGACGCAGCCGGCCACGCTATCGGTCTGACAACTAATCGGCAAGCCCTGCCGTCCCTTGGTGCGAATGGAATTCTGGCGTTCCCTTATTAAACCTAATTCATTGGGGTTAACCGCCATATTTATCACTCCTTTTTTGCCAGAATTACTGGAACCGAACAAAAAGGCTCTTCTCATCGTTTCAATGAAAAGGCGCCGTTACCTGATTTTCACCAAAATATTTTTACATTATCAGTTCAAAGTCTTCATCCCGAGCATCCCGGTCCTGCCGGTCCAGCAGCGTATTGCTTATCATTTCGATCACGCGCATAGCCCCTTTGTAACCTACGATGGGCATGTAGGAATGGACCCCGCGATCGAGAATGGGAAAACCAATCCTAACCAGCGGTATGTCCTCCGCTCTGGCGATATACTTGCCATAGGTGGTCCCCAGGAGTAGATCGACCCGGTCTTCTTTCAGCCACTGGTGCAGGGTAAATAAATCCCCAGACGCCTTGACCCTGGCCT
>JAXDBN010000060.1:0-8477 GCA_034678805.1 Syntrophomonadaceae bacterium | reverse complement strand
AAGATATTTATCCTGCCGGTAAACAATGCTGTACGGGTCCGCACCGGGGAAACGGGAACAGATGCCTTCAAATAGGCGCAAATGGAGTCGTAGATTTGCGGATTTATTGATTGTACCAAAGCTGGTGTGATCAAGTATACTTAATACCCGCCAAAAACAATTGTAATTTTAGAATAAGAGTATATCATGTATATATTCAAGTTAATATTTCTGCGCCAGACTTGGTGCCAGGCAAAGGGGTCTCCGTATGATTTACGGGGATTTTTGTTTTGCCACATGGTTACATCGGTTACACCGGGACGTTCATCTTGTAGCAGCCTTACCGAAGTGTTACACAAAGAACGTCCCCACTGTAACACAAAAGCTAGATGTAGTAGGAGGTGAAGGAAATTTATACGCTGTCGAACAAGGGGATCAGCTCAGCTTGGAATACCTGACAAAGGAGGGACATAAGGTGGATAAAAAACTGATTGATGAAATCATGATAGAGATTGGTTTAGAACATATCGAATATGATGAACAAGAGGAGTAGAGAGGAAAGAGATACTTTATAAATTGACATCAAAAAAGTAAATCTGCCTGTTCAAGACGAGGGTGTCTGTAATATGGTCTATTTGGTTAATGACTATTTTACTGACACTTATTTAATTTTAAGCACAAATACCAAGCGGTTTAATTACCTAGGGTCAGACTGGAAACAGGGATAGGAAAAGAAAGATCACAGCAGAAAGGGTGGTGAATCGTGAAGAAAATAGAAGCTATAATCAGGCCATCAAAACTGGACGAGGTAAAAACCGCCCTTGATGAACTGGGAATCCGGGGTATGACAGTATCCGACGTCAAAGGCCGGGGACTGCAGGAGACAGAGAAACAATATTTTAGAGGTCAGGAACACATAATCGATCTTTTTCCTAAAACCAAGCTGGAGATCATATGCCAGGATAACTCTGCTGAAGATATAATTTCACGTATTCTGAGTATTTGCAGAACCAAGAAAAAGGGAGATGGTAAGATTTTTATCTATCCAGCTGAACGGGTAATCCGGATTAGCACCCGCGAAGAAGGTGGAGCAGCATTGTAAAAAAGATTTGGTTTGAGCAAAGGCGCTTAGGTACAGGGAAGATATTGTCCCGTACATAAGCGCCTTTAAATTTTACCTGGTCATCAAATGCGTGCTTCAATCTGATATTTAGTGAAAATGCCAGTCAGGTTATTAACAAAATGAAATGAGGGATCAAAATGAAAACAAAATGGAGATGGTTATATACTATTACAACTTTGCTGATGGTCATGTTCGGTCTGCCGATCATAGCTGCCGGAGCTGATGCACCAGTTATCGATACCGGTGATACGGCATTTATTATGATCAGTACCGCCCTGGTAATGATAATGACGCCGGGACTGGCCCTGTTCTATGGCGGAATGGTAAGAAAGAAAAATGTACTGGGCACAATAATGCAGAGTTTTGCGTGTATGGCTCTGGTTTCGGTTCAATGGGTACTTATTGGTTATACTATAGGTTTTGGACCTGACATTAATCATTTAATTGGAGGCATGCAATGGATGGGGATGAGTGGAGTAACCGGAGATCCTAATCCGCTTTATTCAGCCACTATTCCTCATTCGGTATTTGTTCTCTTCCAGTTGATGTTTGCGATAATCACGGTAGCCTTGATATCCGGCGCTTTTGCCGAAAGAATGAGATTTTCCATCTTCGTAGCCTTTGTCCTGCTATGGACGACTTTTGTCTATGATCCCTTGGCTCACTGGGTATGGGGCGTTGATGGATGGCTGCGTAATCTTGGAGCCCTGGACTTTGCCGGAGGTACGGTGGTCCATATCAGTTCCGGTATCTCCGGCCTGATAGCCTGTATTGTCCTGGGCCGCCGGCGCGCCTCGGGAGCAGAACCAATGGTACCACACAACCTGCCTATAACCATGCTGGGCGCTGGTCTGCTCTGGTTCGGATGGTTCGGCTTCAATGCCGGCAGTGCCCTGGGAGCCAACGGATTAGCCGCTTCCGCTTTCCTGGTGACTAATACTTGTGCTGCTACTGCAGCTATCAGCTGGGCGGCAGCAGAATGGCTGCATCATGGCAAAACCACTGCGTTGGGAGTTGCCAGCGGTGTAGTAGCCGGCCTGGTAGCCATAACCCCGGCAGCTGGTTTCGTCAGCCCGGCCAGCTCGATTTTAATGGGTCTTATTGTCGGTCCCCTATGTTACTTCGCGGTAAGTAAAATAAAGACCAAACTCGGTTATGATGATTCTCTGGACGCCTTTGGCATTCATGGGGTAGGCGGCATATTCGGCGCCCTGGCAACCGGAGTACTGGCCTCCACCGAAATTAATCCCGCAGGCTTCGATGGCTTGCTGTTTGGTAATCCCCATCAACTGCTGGTCCAATTGATTGCGGTAGCCGCCACAATAGTCTTCGCCAGCACGGTCACTTTTGTGATACTGAAAGTATTGAGTGTGTTTGCCCCCCTGCGGGTTTCCGAAGAGGAAGAAGAAACTGGACTGGATCTCACCCAGCACGGAGAAGATGCCTATAGCTATGGTAATAGTCTCAGTATAGTTCAGGTTTAACTCAAGACATCCAAAATCCCTACTTATATGGGCCCGCTGCCTGAGCGGGTCCTTTTTTTGCCGCATATCGGCTGCCCGCGGCATTACTATAGTAAAATACCAGTAGAAAGACTCATTTGCAGAAGGGGAGAGGTTCCTTGTGATCGGAGATTCGACAAGGTCGGATAAAAGCTGATAATATAGCTTCCCAGTGCGTCAAGCATGGTATTTTTGAATATGCTAATAACAGCTACGATCTTATGCCCCATGGTGTTTTAATATTGGGGACCAGGAGGAAATATGAGTTATCTATTATTAGTTACCGGATTAGTATTATTGATCAAGGGAGTAGACTGGTTACTGGATTCAGCGGTAGAGTTCGCCAAGCAGCTGGGGATTCCGGCCTTCGTTATCGGAATGACCCTGATAGCGATGGGAACCAGCGCTCCTGAAGCTGCTATTGGTGTCCTCTCTGGATTAAAGGGTGCTAACCAGGTCACCTTAGGGGATGTGATAGGCAGCTCGATAATAAACATCACCCTCATCATTGGGTTAACAGCTGTTATCCTGCCGCTTAAGGTAGAGCCCTTGGTATCCAAACGGGAAATCCCGTTATCATTACTGATACAACTTACGGTTTCGGGTATGTTATTCACCGGTTGGTTGCTGTCACGAGGTGAGGCCTTTTTTTTATTGGCCGCGCTGTTGGTTTTTATGGCATACATAGGCATAGAGTCATACCGGATGATGGAATGGAATCGCCCCATGGATGAGGAGGAGCAGAAGGTTTTTGATTTCTTTGAGGAACAAGAGCAAATTGCTGATGTGATTCTGGCTGTGGAAGAAGAGGTTTCACCAATCGCGGTGACGAAAGCAGCCGATCCTGTAAAATTAACCCTGACATTCTTGTTGGGCCTGGCCGCCATGATTGGCGGAGCCCGATTAATAGTCGACAGCAGCATTGATATAGCCCATACCCTGGGATGGAGCGAGGAGTTTATTGGTCTCACGGTGGTAGCGATCGGAACTTCCCTGCCGGAAATGGTCACCTGCCTGGCCGCGGCCATGCGCAAAAAGGCGGATATAGCAGTAGGCAATATCATAGGCAGCAACATATTCAATGTTCTATTCGTTCTGGGTCTTAGCAGTTCAATAAACCCGATTAGCGCCTCCCCGGAAATCCTTGTGGACCTGGCGGCAATGTTAATGGCCACCGTGCTGCTGTTGGGACCTGCCTGGTATAAGCAAAATATTTCCCGGCTGACGGGCTTAATAATGATTGGATCCTATGTGGCCTATATGACATACAGACTAGCCAGCCTATAATAAAACCCATCATAACCCTAAATCTGGTTTACTTCATAGCAGAAAAAACCACCTGGCAGAATAAAAACAGGGCTGGAGCTCCCTCGTCCCAGCCCTGTTCATAATATATGCGTGTTATCTGATGGTTACGCTTCGCTCAACTCCATTCCAATATGCGGTGTAGCCGAACACTTTAACTATATGGGCAATCGGCAGGCATGTTCTGGAATTGGTGATTTCAGGAACTACGTCCATTAAGACCGGGGACCCATTCACATACATAACCTGACTGCCGATCGTCAATTTGACTACCGTACTGCCCTTGGTTAAGGTGACGGTCCGGGAATTCGCATTCCATACGATATCAGCGTCATTAATGCCGACTGAATATCCTACCGGCTTGATTGGCAGGTAAGTGCGGCTGTTTTTGATATACGGGGCTGCTTCTCCTGCCTGGTATACTCCTCTAATATTATAATAAGGGTATCCAATGAAAAATACACTGGGTGCAGCCGGAGCCGCGACTTCGAAGCGGGTCAAGGTTCCGTAACTGGTCCCGCTGTCATTGGTGGCAAAGGCTTTAACGTAATAGCTTACTGGGTTCAAACCGGTCAGCTTGTAACTGAATGTCTTGTTTTCAGCTATGTTTGTACCAACCTTGATCTTGCTGGTGGTACTGCTGGTCGTCCCGTAGTAAAAACCATAGGCTTCAATATCTGAATCGCCTTCGTCGGCGACTGCTCCATACAACATCACATAGCCGTCACCGGTTACTGGTGTTTTCGTGGTAACCGAAGGCTTTTCATCGCCTTCTTCAGTATAAAAACTTCTCACGCTTCCGTAAGCAATGCCATCTGAGTTCCGGGCATAGGCTTTGAAATAATACTTGGTGTCTGATTTCAATCCGGTCAGTTTATAGCTGAAATCATCGCCTTCATCTATGGAAGAGCCTACTTTTTTCTTCGTAGAGGCTGACGATGTGGTTCCGTAATAGAACCCATACTCGGTGATATTGGAGCTGCCTTCCGAGACTATTTCTCCCCTTAACCTGGCGCTGTTGTAGGTAATGCTGGCGGCGGTATCAGTAGTCACCTCCGGCCGATCTTCATTTTCCGTATCGGAAATGGTGAAATACCTGGTGTTGAGGGATAACGCCGTGCGGCGGTTGCCAGAGCCGTCTCTGTAGACTATATAGGCTTTATAGTAATAACGAGTATCGGGATCAAGGTTATAGACCGACGCGTCAAATTCTTCATCGTCTTCAAGGTCACCAGTTCCTGCCACTTTTTTGGTATCGGATGTGGTTACGGTAGATGAATCATCATAGTAGAATCCATATTCGATTACATTATAATCGCCGTCTGAGGTTAGCTGGCCGTTCAAAGTTGCTGACTCATCATCAATATAGGTGAACGGTAAAGCAGTGACTGTAGGGGCTGCCGCTGCCGCGGTGGCTGGTGTTAGAAAAGCAGGTGCCAAAAACGTGCAGGTGAAAATAATAAGTGTAAACAGCATCAGCGGTTTGTTTTTCCTTAACATACAATACCTCCTGTCTTGTTCGCATTACAGAGACCAATTACTCTCAGCCAGAAACCAAGTATCTGCTGGTTTTTCTTCCGCTTGTTTGGGCCCTGGACTGGGATCAATCCATGGTAGATGTCAAACCTTACTTCCCCCCTTTCAGTTTTGACAGGCCTATATAGTGTGATCGGTGAATATAAAAAGTGGGTAACCTTATTAAAGGCTACCCACCCCAGTAAGCCGGTTTCTCACGGAAGAATAACCTTAACCGCTCAAATAGCGCCTTTAGGTGTTTCTTCCTCTGCAATCCAGTTTTCACCGGACCGCTTTGACCGTCACAAATGCTATGTATTTATAAACATAATAGCATACCCGCTGGCACTGCTCAAGATATTCCAGTTTAGGGCAGGAAAGGTTCGAACCACGAATCAATTCGTACAGTCGCCTCCATTTCGTTGAACCATGTAGACTGTTACGCGGTTTATATAGGAACCATTGGCTGTTAATATTATTATTTAATAGTTGGCGAAAATATGATTACGGGATTATCAGGGAGGATTGGGCATTTAGCGGGCGGTTTGGCCCGGCATCTGTTTTGCTGTTCTGGTTATCTCCGCTTTTAATCCCAGCCTGTGATATACATAAATATGGCAGGGAAATAAAGGAAAGATAGAGAATGATCTCGAACTATGCTTGATATGAAACCATCCAAGAGGGTGGGGACTATCCAAAAGACAGGAGGGCTTGAAGGTGAGAAAGAAAAAAACCGCGGGCATTTTGGTGTTGGTTTTGGTATTGATGTCACTTTGGCCGGCTGGAGCCTGGGCAGGAGTCTTGGAATATCCGGTCATGCCAGGGCCGGGAGGCATAGGCAACAAGATCAACTCCCTTTTTGATCAGATCTCTCAAGATCTGGGTCCAGCACCTACTCAACCGTCCGTGCAGCCATCGATTCAACCAGCCTATGTCCAGGCGGTGCCGACCAGCTCCAGCGTGATTATAAACGGAACCAAGGTACCCTTTGAAGCCTACACTATAGAAAACCGAACCTATTTCAAACTCCGCGACCTGGCTATGGCCCTGAATAGCAGCCAAAAGCAGTTTGAGGTTAGCTGGGATGGAAGCAGGAATGCGATCAATCTGTTAACCGGCCAACCTTATACAGTAAGCAGCGGCGAGCTGACATTATCAGCCAGTGCCAGTAATAAAAATGCTGCTTTATCTACCGCCAAGGTTTACATCAATGGCACCGAAGCCACCCTTACCGCCTATGTAATCGAGGGCCGCACCTACTTCAAACTTCGTGATCTGGGCGCTGCAATTAACTTCGGTGTTACCTGGGACGGTGCCGCCAATTCGATTGGCATAGACACTGCTTTAGGTTATATTTCCGAATAAGAACCGATTGTCATGATATCTGTTACTTATTGCGCTCCTGTATTACACTGTCGGCAAAGCCGGTACGTTTAGTATCAACTGCCATATCCCGATCCAGGTACTCGATGGCGCCGGTCCAGCAGAATTTGACACACTGGGGATCGCCGCCGCAGTGGTCACACTTGAAAGCTATGCCCCGCACGGGATTGAAGTTCATATGCCCGAACGGGCAAGCCTGGGTGCATTGGCGGCAGCCGATGCACAGCTCGGCTCGAATGCTGACATCCCCGGTCTCATGGTTTTTGGTTATAGCCCCCACCGGGCAAACGTCCACACAGGGCGGTTTTTCACAAAAAGCACAGGTAATCGGGACATTCAGTGCTTCCCGGCGATAACGGACTATCCTGATGCGAGAAAGGTCCGGGGAACAGGCGTTTTCATGGACCAATGAGCACACCATTTCACAGGTTCCGCAGCCTACACATTTATGATAATCGATGAAAAAATCCTTGGCAGCCATTACCTAACCTCCCTCATTTTCATTGCAGGTATTTGTCTATAGCCAGCATCCACGGCATAGTCTTCAATAGCGCCGGGGTGTTGATGATCCGTTTTATCTCCGCTGGCGCGATCCTTTTTTTCATCAGGTACAGCAAAGGACCTATGGCTTCCATATCGCCAACTGCTTGTATGCCCATTATTCGGTCATCCTGGATCAGGATGCGGTGATAGGTGTTTTCCGTCTCTTCCTCTATTATACTTTGCCCTTGCCCGTCCAGCTCTTCTTCCAGCAAGCCGGCGGCCATGCAGGATTTGCCATATGCTTCCTCGGCAATCAGCTTGAGTGCGCCCGGGTACACAATGTTCTCCCCGAGACAATTGCGAGCCGCAGCTTCGGCCTGGGTTTTGGCAGCCGACCACAATAAACATAAAGCCGGCCGGCCGGTAAGCAGATCCAAGGTCTCTATACAATCCCCGCAGGCGTATATTCCCGGCTGGCTGGTTTGCAGCTGTGAATCCACCTTTATGCCTCCAAGGCTGCCTATTTCTATCCCTGCCGCCCGGGCCAGTTCCGTATTCTGGCGAACTCCGGCGGCCCAGATTACTGTGTCACAAGCTATGTCCCGGTGGTCGGTAATCAATCCTTCCACTTGGTTTTTGCCGATCACTTCCTGGGCTCTCTCCCCGGTGTACACTTCGATGCCGTTTTCCTCCAGTATTCGTCTTACCAGCAGGGATGGGCGCTCATCATACAGGCGCGGCATTATGCGGGGCATCATCTCGATAATGGTTACCTGGCATCCCGTGATTTCCAGCGCCTCAGCTGCTTCAATGCCAATATTTCCTGATCCGATCACCACCACCCTCCTGGGTTTATGAGTGAGAATCCGGTCAATATCATTAACAGTCTTTATGACAAAATTACCGGGCAGCCCTGTTCCGGGAATACCCGGCAGCACTGGCCGGCTGCCGGAAGCTATGATTAAGCGGTCATAATGCAGCAAATCTTTGCCGGCGGTTACGGCCTGCTGGTCGGGCCTGATATCCTCAACCGCCTGACCCAGGCAAGTGTTCACTTGAATTTGATTCAATGGGTTCTTAAGGAATAGCTGGTCGCGCCTGATCCAACCGGCCAGGTAGTCGGGCAGGGCACAGGCGGAATAGAAGGGTATCGACTCAGCACCCAGTATGGTAATCTCAGCATCCGG
>JAXDBN010000059.1:0-4481 GCA_034678805.1 Syntrophomonadaceae bacterium | reverse complement strand
TCGGCAATCCGCTTGGTTTTCAGAAAATCGCCCAGAGAGGCAAAGTGCTTGGGTATAGAGAAAATACCAGTGAATTGGTTCCGGATATGGTGGTCGAATTACCTATCAATCCCGGCAACAGCGGCAGTCCGGTTATAAATGCTAAGGCCCAGGCGATAGGGATAATCTATGCGAGCAGCAGCCTTGACAGCACTGGCCAGTCAGAACCGATCGCCCTGGCCATACCGGCGCAAGTTCTAAAGAATTTACCGGCTCTGGCTCAAGCGCAGTGAAGACTATTAATAAGCGCAAGAGCAAATCAGCAGCCTGAGATGGCCATGTTGGACGATGGGAGAGGGATATGAAAATTTCTATAGATACGGTAATATTTGATCTCGATGGGGTAATAATAGACTCTGCTGCTGATATAATCGCAGCAACCAATCATACCCGGGGCTTATTTGATTTTCCCCCCTTGCCTGGCCCCAAGATACTCAGTTATATCGGTGATGGGCTAGGCACCCTGCTGCGACGGAGTTTTGAAGGCAGCAGCGAAGAGCTGGTTGCCCAAGCCTTGTCGCTCTACCGTGAATATTATTGGGATCATGCCCTGGAAAATACTGATCTTTTCCCCAATGTTAAGAATATCCTAACGATTTTAACCGGGCAGTTAAATAAAAAAGTTGCCGTGGTAACCAATAAAACTGAAAAAGCCACCGAACATATACTTACCGGTCTCGGGATCAGGGAATACTTCGACCTGCTCATAGGCCCGGAATCAGTGCAACGTTTAAAGCCCGATCCGGAGGGAATCTTGCTGGTTCTGGCTGAAACTGAAACCAATCCCCAAAGGGCTATCATGATCGGTGATACTCATACCGATATTGAAGCCGGCAAGAAGGCCGGTACCTGGACTTGTGGGGCTTCATATGGTTTCGGCGATAAAGACCGGCTCGTCCAAGCCAGGGCAGATTTTTATATTGCCGACATTTTTGAATTGCTCCAATATATTGAATAATGGATTACATTAGAAGGGGATTTAGCCATGGATATATCGAGTGACAAGAAGAAGGAACTACAGGCTGCCTATAAAATAATGAAAACCGATATGGGCATATTTGCGGTTATTAACATCGACACCAACAAGTATTTTCTGGTGACTACATCTAACCTGAAAGGCAAGATAAATTCTACCAGTTTCCAGTTAAGATCAGGAGGTCACCCCAATAAAGAATTACAGCAGGACTGGCAGCAGTTGGGGCCCGATCACTTTGAAGTCAAGATCCTCGAACAATTAGAGCATGATGAGGAAAAGACTGACAGTGATTATAGTGATGACCTCGAGCTGTTAAAAATGATATGGACGGAACGATTGGCAGGAGAAAATGCTCTTTTCTATTAGAAGCAGCTTGAAGATACGGCAGGCAGGAGGGGCATCCTATGGTAGCAGGCAATGACTTTCGGATTAAAGACAAAAAAGTAAAACTGGCCTCAGTCAGTACCGATTTCACCGCCAATTATAATTCCAAGGAAGAAGCCCAGGAGCGAACCGAGCAGAATATCCTGAGAATGGCTCAGATGCAGGATATACTCTATGCCCAGGACAGGTATGCCTTGTTGATAATTTTTCAGGCCATGGATGCGGCCGGCAAGGATAGTTCTATTAAACATGTCATGAGCGGGCTCAACCCACAGGGAACTGTAGTATATAGTTTTAAGCAACCCTCTGTGGAAGATTTGGATCATGACTACTTGTGGCGCTACAGCAAAGCACTTCCGGAAAGAGGACGGATCGGCATCTTTAATCGCTCCTACTATGAGGAAGTACTGGTAGTAAGGATTCATGACTTGATCAGGCACCAGCAAAAGGTCCCGGCAGAGCTTATTGGGGAAGACATTTGGAAACAGCGCCTCGATCACATTGGTAATTTCGAAAAGTACTTGCATTGTAATGGCCTGGTTATATTAAAGTTCTACCTGCATATTTCCAAGAAGGAACAGAAAGAACGTCTCCTGGCCAGGTTAGATGAACCTCATAAGCACTGGAAGTTCAACGGAGATGATTTAAAGGAAAGACAGCATTGGGACGATTATATCAAATGCTATGAGGAGGCTATTGCGGCTACGGATACAGATTATGCCCCGTGGTATATTATTCCTGCCGATAAAAAATGGTTTGCCCGGTTAGTGATCTCGGAGATTATTGCTGACACTATGGAATCCATGCACCTGGAGTACCCGCGTTTAAGTGATGAGCAAACAAAGATGCTGGGCAATTACCGGATACAACTGTTAAACGACTAGGCCAAACATACCGGCAGTCATCGGTTGAACTGCCAACCAGGAGAGTGAGATATTGGTACCATATTTCAGGGATAATACATACGATACACCGCCTCAGCAGCCGCGACTGCTGATGGACCGCCTATTTTTGAATACCCGGGTGTTTTTTGTAGCAGGAATCTTGAGAATCATAAACCGAGCCCGCGTACTTGCCAACCAGGGAGAATATGACGATGCTGCCTGGGTTGAGTCTTCAATCAACATATTCAAGCTGATTGAAGGCTGCGGGGGTAAGTTTCACCTGCGCGGTCTCACCAATATAGCGGCTGAAAATGAACCGGTGATATTCGTCAGCAATCATATGAGCACTCTGGAGACTTTCACGTTCCCATGTATTATCGAACCATATAAGCATATAACCTATGTGGTCAAAGACAGCCTGGTGACCAACCCCTTTTTCGGGCCGGTTATGCGTTCCCGCGATCCAATCGTTGTCACCCGGGACAATCCCAAACAGGATTTTAAGATAGTGATGGAAAAAGGCAAGCAGCTGCTAAGCGAGAGCACTTCAGTGGTGGTCTTCCCTCAAAGCACCAGGACGACCAGATTTGATCCCGAACACTTTAACACCATGGGGGTAAAGCTGGCCAAGGCGGCGAAAGTCAGAGTAGTGCCGGTAGCGATAAAAACCGATTTCTGGGGTAACGGTAACCTGATCAAGGATTTTGGGCCAATCAACCGGGATAAGGATATCTACATGGTTTTTGGTGAGCCGATGGCTATACAGGGCAGCGGCAATGACCAGCACCAAAAAGTGATTGAGTTCATCCAGGCGCACCTAGAAGAATGGAAGTAAAACGCCCTACCGTTTAGAGAATTCATTTTAATATTAGTACCATTCCCTGCAGTAGCTGGAGTTACAAGTTGTAGAACCTAGCTAATCTGCTTTTTACACCGGTTTTGGAGTGGGCAGCCATAACAGTCAGGTGACTTTTTGCATCTTTGTTTGGCATGCTCGACTATCAAAGCGTGGAATTCCCCGTAGACATATGTATCTCGGGCTATCACTGCTTCAATCTGCCGGCGCAGGCTATCATATTTTCCCGGAATCTCGTATCCCAGCCGGGATAATATCCGCCGGGTATAGGCATCAACCACAAAGAAAGGCTTATCAAAGGCATACAGTAAGATCGAATCCGCTGTCTCCGGGCCTACTCCTTTGATCATCAGTAATTCATCCCGTAAAAGGTGGCTGTCTACTGGCACAACCCGCTCGATATCATAGCCGTAATCCTGGAACCAACGGGTCAGATGTTTCAGATGAAGGGCCTTTTGATTGAAATAGCCGCAGGGACGAATCATTTGGGCCAGTTCTTCAAGACTCAGCCGGTCCACCAATTGGGGAGACAGTTGGCTGCCCAGATTACTGATAGCCTTCTCAACATTGGTCCAGGCTGTGTTCTGGGTTAAAATAGCCCCCACCATCATTTCATAAGCGGTCTGAGCCGGCCACCAGTGACGGGGGCCATATTCCTCCAATAGAAGCTCAAATATTTCCGTAAGTCTTTCCATTGCCATCTCCCCACTGCAGCCAAGATTCAGTTCCTGACTCAACACTTTATAACCAATCTTAGCATTTCTGTTCCATAACCATCGGTACTCAATGCATTTTAACTATATATATATTGGTAGACCAATTCAATCAATCTGATTTCATAGAGATTTTTAGTTCGTGGTAATTATATTAATACAATATATATGATATATGCTCGTGAACTGAAGATAGGGTATTTCAATTTGTACAAAAATATATTATATTAGGGAAAGGTAAAATGGTTATTTTTGGGAACTTTTTGCAGTAATACGGGGGGACTATGTATAAGTATTTGAAAAGATTATTTGATTTGATTTTTGCGATAATCGTTTTGCCCCTATGGCTCATGATTCTATTGATAGTAGGGCCTATTATTTATATCGAAGATAAACGCCCCATTTTTTATGCTGCGCCACGTCTTGGCAAGGATGGTAAAGTATTTAAAATGTATAAGTTCCGATCCATGAAAGTAAATGCTCCAGATATAAGGAATGAAGATGGGTCTACTTTTAATTCGGCGGATGATCCCAGGCTAACTAAAGTCGGCAAATTCATTCGTGAAGTAAGTCTTGATGAAACACCTCAACTGCTCAATATCCTTAGAGGTGATATGAGTATTATAGGC
>JAXDBN010000058.1:0-12551 GCA_034678805.1 Syntrophomonadaceae bacterium | reverse complement strand
ACCTCAATATTCATCCCGCATTCCTCCTTACATTTTTCAACGGTTACCTAATATTTGTTTCTGATACGGCTGAATAGGTTTGGTTAACTGCGGTCATATAAGCATGAGTACTACCGTGGCACCAAATGCAAAACCGCCATATACCCTGAGCTTGCGCCCAGTATGTTCCTCCTGACGGGCCTTTTTCTCCTGGATTTTCAGCTGTTCCTGAATCATGGCGAACATTTTTATTTGTTCTTCCACACCCGACATCCCCAACCGGGAAGATATTGCCCCGAGTAATTCTATGTCTTCATTTTTCAGCTCTGACGTGATACGCATTTTGTTCAGGTTTTGCTGCCAGACTTCACTGATTGTTATCCCGGCCCGGTCATTTAGATCTTCACTAACAACCTTAAAAAAGCTTTTAGCTGGTTCATTGGCATTCATGGCTGATCTCATTAAGGCAACCGGTAAAGGTGTAAGCAAATAATTAATTTCTTTTTCTAGGTAGCCCAAGGCTAGTCTGAAGTTAATGATATGTTCCACCCTTTTTTGAAGACGATTGGCAGAGAACAGTCCATATGCGCCCGATCCTCCAATAACCAGGGTAATACCTATCAATTTCATCAGCATACTGTTTCCCACCTCACTAATTGCTCTAATGTTCCTGGCCCATGTCGTCTGGACAGCACTACGAGGTTGACAAAGGCATTTGTATTGAGAAGTTCATTTAATAGTGGGCGTCTCTTTATTTGATCAATGTCCCGCCCGTGAACGCTGGTAATTACAGTTACTCCTGCATTTAAGCAATCTCTGATTGCCTCAATGTCTTCACTTCTGCCAATTTCATCTGTTACTACTACTTGAGGAGCCAGGGAACGAACCGCCATAACCATTCCAGCTGCTTTGGGACAGGCATCAAGCACGTCGGTTCGGATACCTATATCCATTTGGGGCTGCCCCAAATAGGTTCCGGCAATTTCAGAACGTTCATCCACAATGGTTACGTTACAACCGGGATGACAACTGTTACCATTGGAAAGGCAGCGGGCGATATCCCTTAGAATCGTGGTCTTGCCGCACCCAGGCGCAGATACAATCAATGTGTTGCCCGGACCATTGTCAACAGAATATATGAAGTCTAAAATGCTCGAAGCACAGCCCTTTATCTCTCGGGCGATCCGGAAAGCAATTCCCGAAAAGTTCTTTATGGTTTTTATCTGCGAGTGACTGAGTATGACCTGTCCGGCTAGTCCTACCCGGTGTCCGCCTGGGACAGTAATATAGCCCCGACCTATCTCTGCTTCGAATGCATATAGGGAATTATCACTGATAGAAGCTATGGTCCGATATATATCATCGGCTTTTACTATATAACCCATTTCGGGTTTTGCCTGAAATTTGCCGGCAGTGTCCAGTATAAAATCGCGCGCTCCAATCCTCAAAATAAGTGGCTGCCCATTACGTAAGCGAATTTCTTCTAGTCCCTCATACTGCCCAGCATCCATTGCCAGTAAAAGCTTTTTTATATTAGCGGGCAGAAACTTTAGGATATCTTTTTTTACGATATCTGCGTCTGTTATGGTCAAAATTGCATCACATCCTCTGCTTCACCGGTAGATTTTTTAAGCTGTTTAATTGTTTTAAGTGCCGTAATCACTAATAAATATTGGGCTGAAGAGAAAATTATGCCAATTTTCGGGCACAAAAAAAGGGGGCTCCTTTTGAGAGCTCCCTATTTATCCAATAAATATTTGGTTATGGTCCGGGATTGTATTCCCCCTGTTCCAGTTCTTCGTCTACCGGCAAATGCTGATGATCAAACGCCCCATCATTAACGAATACCACTTCGTTGCAACTAGGACATACTATTTCTATTATATCCTCGTCTTCAAAGCCATCCATTTCTACATATAAGCGTTCCCCGCAGCTGCTGCATTGTGCCTCAATGTATTCTTCTCCGGTAATTATCTCCTCGAGTTCCAGTAAATCATCGTCTACACACTCAATGTAATTGTGCATCTCTTCCAGATCTCTCTGCAGAGAATTGATTTCGTCGGCCATCTCATTTAAAACAGCTAACATTCCGGAAATAATCTTACCCTGGGGACTTCCCTCGGTTATTATCAATCCCTCACTTAAACCCTGCAGGTAACTAACCTTCTCTATTATACTCTGCAAAATAAAATCCCCCTTTTAATTAACGATAATTTTGACTGCTGTTAGTATTCGTTCAAAAAGGGGGAAATAAACTCAGATAAAAAACTATTTTGAAAATATTTATACTCTCTCCATATAGTCACCAGTACGGGTATCGATGCGTAAACGATCACCGGTATTAACAAATAAAGGCACCTGGACCGACGCGCCAGTTTCCAAGCGGGCTGCTTTGGTCGCACCTGTAGCGGTATCCCCTTTGACGCCTGGCTCAGTATCTACCACTTCTAACTCAACAAAGTTAGGCATTTCTATCCCCATAATTTCATTCTGATACATAAGAACCTGTATGTTCATATTTTCCTTCAGCCATTTTACACCATCGCCCATACTTTCCCGGCTGATGGTAAGCTGTTCATAGTTGTCATTATCCATAAAAATGTAATCGTCCCCATCCATGTACAGATACTGCATTCCCCGCTTATCCAAATGGGCACGGCGAACTTTTTCACCACCACGGAAGGTCTTCTCTACTACTCCCCCAGACTTGACGTTTTTTAGTTTGGCTCTGACAAATGCGGCCCCCTTACCGGGTTTTACATGCTGGAATTCGACTACCTGGTATACCTGCCCTTCAAGGTCCACAGTAACTCCGGTTTTGAAGTCATTAACTGAGATCATTTTATCCCTCCATCATAAAATTAATAGCTCTTTTTCGGAAGCCGTAATGACTTCGCACCCACCCTGCTTAACTATAACCGTATCCTCTATCCGTATCCCGCCCCAACCCGGTATGTATACCCCCGGTTCTACGGTAACCACCATATTCTCTTCTAATAATGTGTCTGAATAGGGAGACAGATTAGGTAATTCATGTATTTCCAGACCCACCCCGTGACCGGTGCTGTGTTGGAAATAAACATCCAAGCCGTACTTCTCCAATCCTGCCCTTACTTTTCGGTCAATGTCTTGGGCTTTTGCCCCGGCTTTTATACTGGCAACTCCTGTTTGCTGAACTTCAAGCACCCGGTAATATATATCCCGCAGGCGCGGAGAGGCCTCGCCAATTGCAACCGTCCGGGTCATGTCACCAGCATAACCCTGAAAAAATCCGCCGAAATCCATGGTAAGCATGTCCCCAATCTGCAGCAGCCTTTTTCCCGGCTGCCCATGCGGAAGAGCTGCATTTTCTCCAGCAATCGCTATGGTAGGAAAAGATTCACTGCTGCAACCCGATTCTCTGATAAAATAACAGATTCGATTGGCAATATGGGTCTCGCTTAATTGTGGCTTCAATTCCGCGCATATCTGATGAAAAACGCTATCTCCAATGCGGGCTGCCATCCTGAGTCGCTCAAGTTCAACACTGTCCTTAATCTTGCGCTGCTCTTCAATAACATTGGAGTAAGGATGCAACTTTATCTTTAAGCTGGCCTCCAGCTGCGCGAATAGTCCATAGGTTATGTGGTTGCTTTCAACCGCAAGGCTACTATATTTATCGCAAATAGCTGCCAGGCTGTCAAGACTGGCACCTTTTACCTGGATCAATTCCCAATCGGAACATTCCCGTTTAACCTGTTCCAAATACCTGCCATCCGTTAGGATATATTTATTAGCAAGGGTCACCACGAGTCTGGCATCACTTCCTCCGGTAAAGGCCGAAAGATAATAAATATTTTCGGGTTTGGTCACTAGAAAGGCATCTAACTGATTTTCCAGTATAAAACCCCGCAATTTTTCGAGTCTGTTTTCTATGGGAATCACCTGCTCTCTGATGATATTAAGAACCAACCAGGCGGCATGCGGCTCGCAAGGCTAATTGGTAACCATACGAACCCAAACCGAATATTCCCCCTGCTGCCAATGGTGATATCAGTGATGTATGGCGGAAATCTTCCCGCGCAAATATGTTGGACAAATGAACTTCGATTACCGGGATTTGTACCGTTTTTAAGGCGTCATATATGGCTATGCTATAGTGACTGTAAGCCCCCGGATTTATTATTATACAATTAAATTCACCCCGGGCTTGTTGTATTTGATCCACCAGGGCCCCCTCATGGTTTGATTGGAAGAAATCGATACTGACACCTAATTCTGCAGCTAGCTCGGCTAAATCCTGGTTTATTTTCTCCAGGCTATCATAGCCATATATCTCTTTTTCGCGAATCCCCAGCATATTTAAATTGGGGCCATTAATAATCAAAATCCTCGCCAACATTTTCTCCTCCCTTCTAATAGCCAGCTATGTTAAGACTTTTGAATCTAACCGATGGTGCGGCTTTTGCGCCAAAGAAACGCAGGTCGCTGCCTACTGCTTCCACCTCCTGCAGTATATTGAACAGATTACCAGCTATGGTAATACCCCGTACCGGAAAGGTCAACTGGTCCCGTTCAATCATCAACCCGGCGGCACCCAGTGAAAAATCGCCAGTAATAGGATTGGCGGTATGCATCCCCATAATATCGGTTATGTAAAAGCCAATATCAATGCCTGACCTTAATTCCTCCGGAGAATAAATCCCGTTCCCCAACATGAAATTCGTAGTACCAACCACTGGCAGAGTGCGGAACGATCGAGAGGCATTGCCGGTCGATTTCCGTCCGGCTTTATTCGCAGAAACAGTGTCATACAGGAATACCTGCAAAATACCTTTATCAACAACCGTATTTTTCGCAGTTGCTACCCCTTCACCATCAAATGGGAAAGCAGCCATTCCTTCTATATTGGTGGCATCATCTACGATAGTAAGCATTGGGCAAGCAACCATTTGACCAATTTTATCAGCCAGCCTTGATTTTCCTTTTAGCACCGAGTCGGCTTCGACTGAGGCCGATAATAAGCCGAGAAAACGGGTAACTACCTGTGATTCCATTATGCAGGGTATCTGCCCCGAAGCAATAGTCTTGCCTCCTAAACTGCGCACCGCTCTCATAGCTGCCTCTTCACCAACGGCATTTGGATCAAGAGCAGATAAATTTCTTTTTAGGGAATAGGCAAATCCGTTTTGGATTTCATCATCCGCGGCGGCCGCCAAGGAAATATGCAATCCGCAATAGTTGGCCTGTCCAAAGGCGCTCAGATTATGGCTATTCATAATCAGCAGGGATATCTCATAGTCATTATAGCCAGAGCTGTCGATCAAGGTAATGCGGGGGTCATAAGACCGCGCCGCCCTTTCTATAGTCCTGGCCAGCTCTATTTTGGCTCCTACTGGAAACAAACTTATGTCCGGATCAACAATATTCATTTTCGGATAAACCTGGTTGCTATCCGGCAGGCAATTATTCGTGTCCGCTGATGAGTGGTAAGCTATCTCCTCAGCTTTTCTAGTCACTTCCTTTACAGTCTGGGCCGAAATGTCTGTGCTGTAGGCAAACCCCATCCGTCCATCACGGATTACCCTAATTCCTATGCCGGTCTGTTCAGCTTCTTTGAAGGTTTCAATGCACCCTTCCTTTGTTTCAATATTCAGTTCACGGGCATGCATTAAGAAAGCTTCCCCCATCATTCCCCTAGTCCGCATGCACTCCAGGGCAACTTCGCCGGCATTTCTTAAGTTTGCCTCCAATGGGCACCACCTACTTCCTGCAAATCCTTCGAATGGTCGGTCCTTTATCAATGTGAGTTCCACCCACTGTAAGTTCTCTGATACGGATAGTGGGCTGTGCGTCGCCCACCGCTACTCCCTGCCCATCCTTACCGCATACCCCCAAAGCGAAACCGAGATCGCAGCCAATACGGTCTATATCCATTAAGGTGCGCGGTCCGTTGCCGATTAGTGTTGCTCCCCGGACCGGTTCCCCAATTTCCCCATCTATAATTAGATAACCTTCCTGGACGTCAAAGACAAAATCCCCATTTGTTGTATTAACCTGGCCGCCACCCATTTTCTTGACCAGCAGGCCGCGGGCAGTGTCTTTGATTATTTGTTCTGGTTGGTCTCTGCCAGGTGTAATAAACGTATTACTCATACGGGGAATTGGCTTCTCCTGATATGATTCCCGTCGCCCATTGCCGGTTGATTCCCTGCCATCTTTTTTGGCGCTTAAACGGTCATATAAAAAACCCCGCAGGCAGCCTCTGTCGATTAATACATTACGACGGGCGGGCGAGGCTTCGTCATCCCAATGATAACTGCCGTATTGGCCGGGCAGGGTAGCATCATCAACTACGCTCACCTCCGGATTCGCAACTTGTGAGCCAATCCTGTCTTTGAATATGGACATTCCCTTCTGGACCAAATCAGCTTCCAAACCATGTCCACATGCTTCATGAATCATTGTCCCGCCAGCATCGGCATGCATGACCACTGGCATCCGCCCGGCAGGGGCTGGACGGGCGGATAACATATTTATAGACCGTAAAGCAGCCTTAGAAGCCATGTCTTCCATAGAAACCTGGTCCAGAAGCTCCCACCCGGATACTGCGCCAGCAGTTTCCTGAGCGGTTTGCACCTGCCCGTTTCGCGCCGCAATAACATTGACCATCAATCTGACCCTGGCGGTTTCATCTTCCACCAAATCCCCATATGAATTAGCTATTTGAACCTTCTTATGCAAATCACCAACCGCAACGGTCACCTGCCTGATGTCTTCATCTATATTACGGGCTGCCAGATTGGCTTGCTGCATATACTCAATTTTTTCAGCAAAATCCACTTCTTCGGGAAGTCGCTTGAAACAAATAGGCAGGTCAGATGTATGCTGCTGTAATGCAAATGCGCTCTTTCTAACTGATAATCCGCCTTCAACTCCACGGCTCACCTTCTCGGCAGCCATGGTAAGACCGTCCGAAGATAAGTCATTTGTATAAACATAGAAGGTCCGTCCATTGCTGATTAGCCGGATTCCTGCCCCGGTTTCCCTTCCATAGTGTATTTTGTCGATATTGTTGTTATCCAGCAGAATGTTGCTGGTCTGCTTATCCTCAATATAGACTTCAGCAAAGTCACCGCCCCTTTCCAGAGCTTTATCGAGGATAATGGCCAGCAATTCCCGATCAAACATGCTTTCATCCCCCGCTTGGTGTTTTGATCTGTAAATCCTTGATTTTGATAATTTTGGTCTTATTGATAATTTGTTCTACAATATTATCATATATTCCTGCCCAATCGGCTTCCCCGCTATACTGTGGCAGTAACCGGTTTCTTTCCACCTACGCAATTAAGGTGGCTATAACCATTATTATGGGCTAGACTTAATGTATATAAATATTTTGGAAAGAGGTGTTTGTAATGGCATATACTCTGCCTGACCTCCCCTACCCCTATGATGCGTTAGAGCCGCATTATGATGCCGAGACAGTTAGATTACACCATGATATGCACCACAAGGCCTACGTAGATGGGCTCAATGCCGCGGAAGCGAAACTGGCTGATGCGATTGCCAAGAATGATTTTGGGCTGATCAAACATATTGAACGGGAGCTGGCTTTTCATGGTTCCGGACATATCCTGCATACCATGTTTTGGGAGAATATGAAACCAGGCGGAGGTGGTCCGGCTACTGGTGCAATAGCAGAGCTTATCGACCGCGAGTTCGGGTCCTTTGATAACTTCAAAAAGCTTTTCACTGCAGCTGCGGCAGCAGTCGAAGGTTCGGGCTGGGCAGTACTGGCTTGTAATCCGGTCTTTGAGAAACCGGTAGTTCTTCAAATCGAAAAACACCAGGACCTTACCCAATGGGGCGCTATGCCGCTGCTGGTTGTAGATGTCTGGGAACATGCCTACTATCTGAAATATCAAAACAAACGAGCTGCCTGGATTGAAGCCTGGTGGAACCTGGTTAACTGGGATGATGTCAACCGGAGGGTAGCCCTGATGCAAAAGATGAACAGCTAGACGGCAATTGAATTAATATTAATAAAAGTCTATATATGGGCAGACCGAGCAAAAAAGGCTTAGAGCAAGGCAATAGGGAAGCCAGTGATTGAGGCGTACATGAGGTACGTCGATTGAACGGGATTACCGTGTTAACGCCGCTATCAGCCTTTTTTGACGATCTGAAAGGGATAGGCTTAAGCCTATCCCTTCTGCAAAATTTCTTTTGGGTTTTTTCCTACCATTCCGGTGGCAGGTCCCGCAGCTGTCTGAGGTAATAAACCGGTCCGTCCAGGCAGATGAATTCACTGCCAATGTTACAGCGGCCGCATTTGCCTATTCCGCATTTCATCCGCATTTCCAGAGTGGTTATAACCTGGTCATCACTGTAACCCATCTTCTCTAAGGATTGCAGGACGAACTTGATCATAATCGGCGGCCCGCATACCACGGCTATTGCTCCTGCAGAGCTGGGATTGAGCTCCTCCAGGTAGGCCGGTACAAATCCCACGTGGCCATTCCAATCAGGCTCAGCATTATCGATGGTTACAAATACTTCAGTATTAGGCTCTTTGGGCCAGAGGTCAAACAGCTCTTCCTTAAAACACAGGTCGGCCTGGCTGCGGCTGCCATAGAGAATGGTGATTTTGCCATAATCCGCTCGATTTTTAAAACAATACTTTATAAATGACCGCAGGGGCGCTAATCCTATCCCGCCGGCGATAAAAACCATATCTTTGCCTTTGCAGGCCTCAACCGGGAAACCATTGCCGTATGGGCCCCGCACCCCTATTTTCTGTCCTACCTCGATCTGGTGAAGTTCGTCAGTTAACAGGCCTACCCGCTTAATAGCGAATTCCAGGTATTCCTGTTCCTCCTGCCAAGTGCATGAAATCATCGCTTCTCCCACTGGCAGGGATATCATGGCGCACTGTCCCGGGGCCACCTGGAAAGGGACTCCGCTGCCATCGGTATTTCTTACCAGAAAGCTCTTCACATCCGGGGTGCGATCGATAATATCGATTGTTTCTACTATGGTCGGCACCAAAGGTTGTTCAATGATTACGCCTTTGTTATCCTGAACACTCATGTTAATCTGCCTCCTTCACTGCATCAATAATCCTGACGATGTTGACATCAGTCGGGCAGACGATCATGCATCTTCCGCAACCTGTACAAAGCGGGGTTCCGTAGCGTTCTGTAAAGAATTCCAGCTTGTGCAGGAAACGCTGCCGGAAACGTTCCTTACTGGCGCCGCGCGGATTTCCTCCGCCGGCCTCACGGGTATACTCCTCAAACATGCAGGAATCCCAGGTCCGGAACCGATAACCATGATCCCCCCACATCTTGACCTGGATATCAAAACAGTAACAGGAAGGGCAAACATAGGTGCACATCCCGCAATTAATACAGGGTTGAGACAGTTTATCCCAGATGGGATGTTCAAACATGCCCTTGAGTTTTTCAGCTACGCCCTCATATTCAACCTGCCTTTGAAAAGGTTGAGGAGTCGGCGCTTTGGCATCTTTTTCTTCCAGCAAACCAGAGATTAATGCAGTGGCCGCGTCACCTTTGGGAGTTTTAACCTCCCAGATAAAACTATCCCCGATATCCCGGAGGATTACATCGGCTCCCGCCGGATCCACTGAATTGACGTCCATAGCATTGCAAAAGCAGTTGGGTCCGGGGGCATAACAAGCATTGGCAATGATAGTGTTGGCACTGCGGCGAGCTTTATAAAAGCTATCTTCATAGCCCCTGGTTAGAAAGACCTCATCCATAGCCAGAATACCCTTCACATCACAGGCGCGGGCCCCAAATATTATGGTTGGATGGTCATCTTCATAGGTTTTATCAATATTGATTTCAACACCCTGGCTCTGGATCCCGTACATTTTTTCCGTCTGGGGCAGAACTACCCCTTTGGGAGATTGATAAACGTTCAGGGCTTCCAGCCTCAGTTCATCCTGGCCTTCGGCAAAGCTCTTCCAGGTAAAATAGCCGCTCTGGGTACCCTTCTGCATGGGAACAAACACCTCGTTTTGTTGACTGAGGTTGTCCAGGGCTGCTGATAATTTAGATTTACTTAATACCTTCACATTTATCACCTCCTATAAAAAGCTGTCCGGGTCGTCAGCGCGATATACACTGAGGGGCGGTTTATTCCCTTCAACATACTGCATGCCAGCCTCCGGTCCGTCATATAATTTGCCAACATCCTTTATTAACTTCTGGTTCAACAGCATCAAGGGGATGTTAACCGGACAAACCCGTTCACATTCACCGCACTCAATGCAGCGGCCGGCCATATGGGCATGTTTGACCAGGTGGTACATCATATTATCGGTAGTACTAATCTCCCGTCCTACCCACTGCGGTTTCATCTCGTCAAAAATGCAGGTACGGCAGTCGCAGGCCACACAAACCTGGCGGCAGGCATAACAGCGTATACAGGTTGACAAGGTCTTTTCCCAGAAATCATAGCGCTCATCCGCTGACATCTGCTCCAGTTCTTTGACCTTGGCGAAGCGTTCTCCCAGTGGCTGGCGGGGTACTTGCTCCGGACCCACCAGCTCATCATATATGACTGGATTGGGCTGGATGCATTCCAGGCATTTTTTGGCCAGTCCTTCTTCTTCCTTAACCTGGTTAAAACCGCCATAGTTTCGGGCAGCCGCCAGGGGATCTTTTAATCCCGGACAGGGAATGCCTACAATATATAGCCGGTCTCTTTTAATCTGCAGGTCTTCCAGCAGTCTTACCACCCCGCGCGAATCACAGCCTTTGACTGCTATGCCGATGCGCTCATGGGTATCACGGAACTTGAGCAATGTATTGGCTGTATTATAGATGGTATACTCATTGAATATGATATTTTGAACATCATCCTTATTCCAGGCGGCATAGGCCTTGGTTTGAAAATCGAGTTCACCCTTTTCCCAAGCCAGGAATACATCTATTTTCCCTTCGTCAAAAAGCCTGGCCGCAATTGCCTGAATTTTATTAGTTATTTCTTTCATTGCGCATCCCTCAGCTTTCGGTTAGGCCCAAGCTTCTTTACGTCTTTGACCAACTTGCCCATCGTTTCTTGAAATTTTATTCCTTCGGCACCGGAAATCCAGGAAACCTGGTAGCGCTCCGGCTCAATACCGATATACTCCATCAGACTTTTCATAATGGTCTGGCGGCGGCGCTGATAGTAATTGCCACTACCATAGTGGCAGTCACCCGGGTGTCAGCCGGAAAGCAGCACCCCATCTACCCCGCGGTTAAAAGCCCTTAAAACCAGCATGGGGTCCATTCGTCCTGAACAGGGGGTCCTGATTATCCGCACATTGGCATCATACTCCAGATGATTCAAGCCGGCCAAATCGGCTGCTGCATAGGAACACCAGTTGCAGGCAAATACAATGATTTTGGGTTCCCAACCTCCCTGCGAATCTATAGACATAATGCATCCACCTCCGCTACCAATTGGTCATTGCTGAAGCCCTTCAAATTGAGGGCCAGGGTCCGGCAAGCCGGCAAACATGAACCACAGCCCTGGCAAAGACTGTTGTTGACTACGGCCACCTGGCGGGTAAACGGTCCATGACCATGACCGCCCCGCTCATTTATCTCCTGTAAAGAAATAGCGTTATAAGGACAAATCGGGACACAGAAACCACAGCCCGAACACTTGCTGATATCTACCTCTGACACCATGGGTTCGGTAGCCAATTCGGTTTTAGAAAATAGTCCCAGTACTTTTACCGCCGCCCCGCTGGCTTGTGCTACCGTATCGGGAATGTCTTTAGGTCCCTGACAGGTGCCGGCCAGATATACACCGGCTGCAAAGGTTTCTACCGGTTGCAGCTTGGGATGGGCCTCTTGGAACCAGCCGTCCTTGTCAATAGAAAATCCAATCATCTTGGCCAGTTCTGTCGCCCCGGCTGATGGTACCATAGCGGTTGCCAGGACCACCAGATCAGCTTCCACCTCAATAGGCATACCCATTAAAGTGTCTTCCGATTTTAAAATCAGTTTGTCTCCCCGGGGGTAGATTTTACTGACCCGGCCGCGGATATATTTAGCCCCGACATTCAAAGCCCGTTGATAGAATTCTTCATAGTTCTTACCTGCGGTGCGGACGTCCATATAAAAGACATAAGCTTCGCTGTCTTCTATCTTGGTCTTTACCTGGTAAGCATGCTTGGCGGTGTACATACAACAGGCGCGGGAGCAATAACTCTTGCCCTTGGTGTCATCGCGTGAACCCACACATTTTATGAAGGCTACGTTTTTCGGTTCCTTCCCGTCAGAAGGACGTTGAATATGCCCTCCGGTGGGACCTCCCGCCGAAACCAGCCGTTCAAACTCCAGGCCGCTGATGACATCGGGATATTTTCCGTAGCCATATTCACCATAAGCTTGTTTCCAATCAAACTGGTCATAACCAGTTGCCATGACGATAGCCCCGATATCCAATTCCTTATAAACTGGCACATCCTGGAACCGTATGGCATCGGTAGGACATAGCTTTTCGCAGATGCCGCACTTGCCGCTGGTCAGTTTGGTGCAGTGGTCTGCATCTATATAAGGCTTACCGGG
>JAXDBN010000057.1:0-4998 GCA_034678805.1 Syntrophomonadaceae bacterium | reverse complement strand
TCCAGACTACGACCGGTCCGGAACCAGTTGTGGTACCGTGGATGGCCCCCCTGGAACAAATATTGTAGCGCAGCGAATCGCCAAAATATTCATCATTAAAAAGCAGTTTCGTTATACTGATCATCGTCCGACCCCTTCTAATCTAATCCTTCATTTAATAAGTACATTCGCAGCTATCATAGCTGTCATCTGCAGGGTATATCTAATCATTGCTCCTGTCTTTAGCACTTCATATTATACCAGTTTATCTGAATTTACTTAGAGTAAATTTCAGCCAAATTGTATCTGCACTAGCTCATCCTTATTCTCTGCTTTTTAGCCACCCGGCCAATAAAAAAGAGCCACTCTCGCGGCTCCCAATTAGTCAGGAGTATTCATCCATAATGTAGTATTTGGCCGCAGGATAATATTTATACCAACGGTTAATTGTCCGCCTTCTATCTAATAATAAAGAAAATGGAGGTGGATACACTGGAAGCATGGACAGGTTTTAATCCCGGGTCATGGATGCACGAAATAAATGTACGGGACTTCATTCAAAGAAATTACACACCCTATAATGGCGATAATTCCTTTCTGGCTGCCCCCACAGATGATACCCTGCGTCTATGGGCGGAATGCCGGGATTTGCTCCGTCGTGAGCATGAAGTTGGAGGGGTACTGAGAATTGACCCCGAGACTCCTATTAATATTACCAGCCATCGTCCCGGTTATATAAACCGGAGACTGGAGAAGATAGTTGGGCTGCAGACCGATGAGCCGTTAAAGCGGGGCATCAATGTATTCGGGGGGTTAAATACTACCATCAAGGCCTGCGAGGCATATGGCTATGAATTGGATCCGAGTGTCAAAGATATATTTACCACCTATCGCCGCACTCATAATGAAGGTGTTTTTGCGGTTTATACCCCGGAGATAAAAACTGCCCGCCGGGTAGGAATAATAACCGGGCTGCCTGACTCTTATGGACGGGGAAGAATAATCGGCGATTATCGCCGGGTAGCTCTTTATGGCGTGGATCGCCTGATCCAGGATAAAGAGAATGACCTCCTCGAAATGAACCATGCCATGCGCATAGATGTCCTCCAGCTGCGCGAAGAGATCTTTGACCAGATCCAGGCTTTAAGGGAACTAAAGAAAATGGCCGACGATTATGGTTACGACCTATCGGCACCGGCAGCCAATGCCCGGGAGGCAGTGCAATGGCTCTATTTCGCTTACCTGGGCGCTATCAAGGAACAAAACGGGGCGGCCATGAGCCTGGGCCGAACCTCAACCTTTCTGGATATCTACATCAACCGGGACCTGCACAATGGAATATTGGATGAAGCCGCAGCCCAGGAGCTGGTCGATCACCTGGTAATGAAGCTGCGCATGGTCAGGCATCTGCGCACCCCGGAATATAACACCCTGTTTGCCGGCGATCCCAACTGGGTTACCGAAGCAATAGGAGGAACCGGTACTGATGGCCGCCCCCTGGTAACCAAAACCAGTTTTCGCTTTATCCATACCCTGGAGAACCTGAGCCCGGCTCCGGAACCTAACCTGACCGTACTCTGGTCCCAGCACCTGCCCCCCGCGTTTATTAAGTACTGTGCGGCTGTCTCCATCAAAACCAGCGCCATCCAGTACGAAAACGACGACCTTATGCGCCATTATTTCGGCGATGATTATGGTATTGCCTGTTGTGTTTCCGCCATGCGTGTAGGCAAGGAAATGCAATTTTTCGGAGCTCGCTGCAATCTGGCCAAGCTCCTGCTTTATGCCCTTAACGGCGGGCGCGATGAGATAACCGGTGACCAGGTGGGACCCAAGATGGCTCCATGCGATGAAGATTACCTGGATTTCGCCGAGGTAATGCACAGTTTCCGGGTTCAGATGGATTGGCTCACCGCACTATATGTCAACGCTATGAATGCCATCCATTATATGCATGACCGCTATGCTTACGAGCGATTGGAAATGGCCCTGCATGACAGCGATGTCCGGCGCTTCATGGCTTTTGGCATAGCCGGGCTATCGGTAGTGGCTGATTCCCTCAGTGCCATCAAGTACGCGCGGGTCAAGCCGGTAAAGGATGAGCGCGGCATCATCAGTGATTTTGTGGTGGAGGGCGATTTCCCCAAATACGGTAATGATGATGACCGGGTGGACCGTTTGGCGGTTGAGGTAGTGAAGGCCTTTACCAGCAAACTGAGAAAAAATGCTACCTACAGATACGCGGAGCCTACCCTGTCGGTTCTGACCATTACCTCCAACGTTGTATATGGCAAGCATACCGGCACCACCCCGGATGGGCGCAAAAAGGGCGCGCCCCTGGCTCCCGGAGCCAACCCCCTGCATGGCCGCGAGGAATACGGGGCCATTGCCGCTTGCAACTCGGTCGCTAAAATACCCTATGAATATGCCCGTGACGGCATATCCTATACATTCTCGATCGCGCCCTCGGCGCTGGGGACTACCGATACAGAACAGGTGAACAACCTGGTGGGATTATTGGCCGGTTATTTTGGCCAGGGCGGTCAGCATATCAATATCAATGCCGTGAGCCTGGATACATTGAAAGAAGCCATGGAGCACCCGGAGAAATATCCCGATCTCACCATAAGAGTCTCGGGTTATGCAGTCCATTTCACCAGGCTGAGTCGTGAGCAGCAGGAGGAGATTATTATGCGCACCTTCTATAAGGAAATGTAAATATGGTCGGCCGGGTACATTCCATCGATACCTTCAGCACTCTGGATGGTCCTGGCATACGGATAGTTGTATTTTTGCAGGGCTGCCACCTGCGCTGCAAGTACTGCCAGAATCCCGATACCTGGAACTATGACGCTCCCACGGCCCGGGTATATTTTCCGGAAGAAATCATGCGGCTGGTGCTGCGCAGTCTCCCCTATTTTCTGTCGTCTGGCGGAGGTTTGACTTTTTCCGGGGGCGAGCCGTTATTGCAGTATGAATTCGTCAAAGAAGTGTTCCGGCAATGCCAGCAGCATGATATCCACACTGCCGTGGATACTTCTTTATATGTGAATAGAGAAAAAGTACTGGACATAATTCCTTACACCAAATTGTTCCTGGCTGACATCAAACACATAAATAATGAAAAAAGCCTGCAACTGGTCGGCACCAATAACCGGAACAACTTGGAAAACCTCAAAATCATCAACGCCCACCGGGTAGAGACCTGGATAAGATATGTGGTTGTGCCCGGCTTCACTGATGCCCAGGAAGACATCGTCGCAATGGGCAAATTCATCGCCCCTCTGGACAGTGTGACCAGGGTTGATCTTCTCCCCTATCATTCTTTGGGCAGCCACAAGTGGAAAATGCTTGGACTCAGGTACCAGCTGGAGCAGCTCAAACCGCCCCCACCCGAACATTTACAACAGTTAAAAAGACTGCTGGAAGCCGAAAGCGGCAAGCAGGTCTTCATACCTTAATAACGCAATCTTAACCGTGATCATCATAGCACGATAATTCCCTTCCTCTCATATGCTACATTAAATAACGCTTATGGGAGGAATTAGTGTGCAAAGTCTCTCAATGATCAATTTAGTACGCCGTCACCCGAAACAAGTAGATAAAGACCTGCGTAACGAATTGGTTCATTTATATCAGCCCCTCCGCTGGATACCATGTTTTTTTCATTCAACCGTGGAAAAAATCCTTCAGAAGAACAAAAAATACCGCGTTATTATCGAATTCAATGATGATAAGGAAGAATTCAGCAGCAAGATCATGACCGCTGACTCCATCCTGGGACCACATTCGGGTTGTCAGATCAAGCACCATTATCCGGGTATTCATAGCTGCTCAGCAACGGTGACCCCGGACGCTATGGCAACCCTGCTGGAAGGGCATCCCTCCATCAAAAAGATACACATCGACAGAGAGGTACACACCCTGTTAGATGTGGCCAGGCCTGCAGTAAAGGCTAATGCTCCAGCGGTTAAGGATGTATCCGGTAAGGGCATAACCATAGCTGTCATTGATACCGGCATATACCCCCACAAAGATCTGAATGGCAGGATCAAGGCCTTTAAAGATCTGACCGGTAATAAGACCGCCCCCTACGATGACAACGGTCACGGTACACATTGCGCCGGTGACGCTGCCGGAAATGGCGCTGCTTCCAACGGAAAATATAAAGGCCTGGCTCCAGACGCGGACCTGGTCGGGGTTAAGGTGCTGACCCGGGCAGGTTCCGGCTACCTTTCAACCGTAATGGCAGGAGTACAATGGTGCATAGACAATAAAGATCAATATAACATCAGGGTCATCAGCATGTCCCTGGGAAGCAGAGCTACAGTCGCCGCCAGTGATGATCCGGTCGTAAAAATGGTAGAAAAGGCTTGGGATCAAGGTATTGTGGTGGTTATAGCCGCCGGTAATGAAGGTCCGGACGAAAAGACCATCGCCAGCCCCGGAATAAGCTCAAAGGTCATAACGGTAGGGGCCATGGACGATAAGAACACCGATGTTCGTTCCGATGATATAGTCGCTGATTTTTCCAGCCGGGGGCCCACCATCGACGGAATGGTCAAGCCGGATATACTCAGTCCGGGAGTCAATATTGTTTCTCTGCGGTCATATAAATCCTATTTGGATAAAACCAACAAATCCAACCGTGTTGATACCGACTATTTCAGCATGTCCGGCACTTCCATGGCTACCCCGATTTGCGCCGGAGTTGTGGCCCTCATACTGCAAACCTACCCCGATCTTACCCCCGATGAAGTGAAACAAAGGCTGCTGGCGGCCGCTGAAAACTGGAATCTCCCTGAATATGTCCAGGGCAAAGGCTATAACGATGCCGAAAAGGCTGTCACCATGGCAACAGTCAAGAAACGCTAGCCAATTACGGCAGGGACGCAGGGACGGTTCTCCCGTTCCACTTTTTGTTCCGTGTAACACAACGGGGACACCCCACTTTTGTAGAATGTCCCCATGTTTTTCAATATGGATGTTACGAAAAGAACGTCCCGATGTAACGCGAAT
>JAXDBN010000056.1:0-4102 GCA_034678805.1 Syntrophomonadaceae bacterium | reverse complement strand
AAAGTCGTAGCCTTGAGGCCCGACTTGGTACTGGCTACGGACATACATCAGCCTTTACTAAAAAGCCTGGAAGATGCAGGCTATAAGGTTCTGGTTTTAGATCCCAAGACGGTGGAAGGGATACTTAGCAATATCCAACTGGTGGGTAAAGCCTGTGGGGTGGAAAATAGGGCTATCGAACTTAACCAAGGCTTGACAAACAGGATTAAAGCAATAAACGAAAAGGTGGCCAGTATTGAGAATAATCAGAAGCCAACCGTATACTACGAATTATGGGACCAACCCCTTATGTCCATCGGTAGAGACAGCCTCATTGGGCAAGTTATACACATGGCCGGTGGGACTAGTATAAATGACGATATTATCGAAGACTATCCACAATTAAGCGCCGAGATCATCATTGCCCGGAATCCGGCAGTTATGATTAATTCCTACGGACATGGTAGTAGTAAGGAAGTGACCCCTGGCGAAATTGCCGGACGAAGAGGCTGGTCCCAGTTAGCTTTTGTAAGGACTAACCGCATTTACACCATAGATGCCGATTTGCTCTCTTTGTCGGGGCCAAGAATAGTTGATGGCTTGGAAAAAATGGCCCAGTGTTTATATCCAGAACTCTTCAAATAGAAAATTGAAGAAGTTGATATTATGAAACAGTATAGTTACTTTAAACAATCTTTGATTTTTATAATCTTAATAGCATTATTACTGGCATCGATTGTGTTGGGGATAGGCATTGGAGCTGTATACATACCACCAACCGAAATAATCAAAATAATATTTAGTCACTTTCCTGGCCTCAGCAGTCTGGGAGAGGGTTTAATGCCAGAGCATAATATTATAATTATGACCATGAGGTTACCCCGGGTTGTAATAGCGGCATTAGTTGGTGCGGGACTAGCTCTTTCGGGCGCTGCCTTCCAGGGATTATTTCGTAATCCCATGGCAGATCCTTACGTTATCGGGGTTTCGTCAGGAGCAGCTCTGGGGGCGATATTAAGTATAATCGCTCAGTCCTTTTGGAGAGTTCACCTCTATTATGGTATTCCCCTTTTTGCCTTCTTATTCGCGATTATTACTATAGCTCTGGTGTATAATCTGGCGCGGATAGGAGGCAAAGTACCGGTTATGACATTATTGTTGGCCGGCATTGCAGTCAATTCATTGTTATCAGCGCTGGTATCGTTGTGTATGTTTTTCAGCGGTGACCAACTGCACCAGATCCTCTTTTGGCTTTTGGGCGGGTTTTCCGGACGGGGATGGGAATATGTTTACATGTTTATCCCTTATGGAATTGTTGGAGCAATCATTATATTTGTTTATGCTCGAGATTTAAATGCGCTGTTATTGGGAGAAGATTCAGCTCAGCACTTGGGCATAGAAGCAGAAAAAGTTAAGCGCTATCTACTAATAGCAGCGGCCTTGCTAACCGGTGCTTGTGTATCGGTTAGCGGGATGATTGCCTTCGTGGGGCTGGTAATTCCCCATATAGTAAGGTTGATCATCGGATCCGATCACCGCATTTTACTTCCGGCTGTCGCTTTGTTCGGCTCAATCTTTTTACTGATGGCGGATGTGTTGTCCCGGGTTGTAGTAGCCCCGAGTGAGATGCCGGTAGGAATTGTTACTGCCCTAGTAGGCGGACCGTTTTTTATTTTTCTTTTGCGCCGGCAGAAAAACTCCATGTTTTAATAAACGGAGGGTTGATAGGTGCTTCTCAATGTTTTAGGCGTTACAGTTGGTTATGGTTCTTCCCCGGTTTTGCAGGACGCCAGTGTGCAGATAAATAGCGGGGACTTTGTAGGCATCGTCGGGCCTAATGGTTCCGGGAAGTCGACCTTGCTTCGTACTATTAGCCGGGTATTAAAACCGCGGCACGGTAGCGTGTTATTGGAAGACAACGATATTTATACGGTTTCCGCTAACGAAATAGCCAAACAAATGGCGGTCATGACCCAGGAACAAGGCTTAAGCTTCCCCTTTACGGTAAGAAATTTGATCATGCTGGGGCGAATACCCCATCTGAAACGATTTGCCCGCGAAGGCCCTAAGGATCAGGAAGCTGTTGACCGGGCGATGGTATTAACCGATACCGTTATGCTGGCGGAACGCCAGGTGAATGAACTAAGCGGCGGGGAAAAACAGAGGGTACTGTTAGCCCGGGCGCTGGCCCAGGAACCGAAAATTTTTCTTTTGGATGAACCTACAGCGAGTTTGGACTTAACCTATCAATTGGAGATCATGGAACTCCTGCTCCGTTACAGATGTGAATACGGACTGACTATTATAGTTGTCCTGCACGATCTTAATCTTGGTTCCAGGTACTGTGATTACCTTGTAGTGGTTAAACAGGGTCGTATTCATGCCATTGGGCCACCCAACCAGGTAATTACGGCAAGCATGATCAATGATGTATATGGCTGTAAAGTACGGGTAGAAAACCTGAATTTATCAGAACGCCCTTATATTATCTTTGATAATGAGGAAATTGGTGCAGCCGAGGACCTCGGACGTCAGGTCCACGTTATAGGGGGAGGGGGTTCAGGTGTTCTGCTGCTGAGAAATCTGGTCCGGTCAGGTTGGAAGGTGAGCACCGGAGTTGTCAACGTCGGTGATAGTGATTGGCAGGAAGCCATTCGTTTAGGATTAGGCATTGTTGAAGCCCCACCGTTTTGTAGTGTAGACGGGGATGCAGTATTGCGTAATCAGGAGATGATGCAAAAGGCCGAGTTTATAGTTATGGCGGGAGTACCTTTCGGTAGTGGGAACATTAGAAACTTGGAAGCGGTATTAGGGGAAGCTGCCAAAGGGGCTAAGGTTATCGTAGTCAACAGCCCCGACATTTCCGCGCGTGATTACACCGGCGGAATCGCCACTGAGCTTTATAAGCGGATGGTTAATGCTGGAGTGCAGATGGTTAATAGCGAATGGGCGGCTGTTCAAGCCCTGGAAGGGGAGAAGAAAAATGCAGGCCCGAGGTAAACTGATTTTTATCACTGGAGCAGCACGAAGCGGTAAGAGCTATTTTGCTGAAAAGATGGCGGCCAACTTTGATGGAGAAGTAATCTATATTGCCACCTGTGTTCCCGGCGATGATGAAATGAGGGAAAGGGTAGCCCGCCATCAGGCCAGAAGACCGGATATTTGGCAGACCGTAGAAGAAGCTTACGAACCCGTCCAAGTCATTGAACAGCTGGATGGTTCAGGGCGTATTTTTCTTTTGGATTGTGTGACCTTATTAGTGAGCAATTTGATGTTGCAGCCTGATGCTCAAATGGGGGAAGAGCAGGTATTGGAGAAAATCTCTGTACTGGCCCAGGCTGGTTATGAGTCTGCCGCTCACGTTATTGTTGTTTCCAACGAGGTAGGATGGGGTATTGTCCCAGGGGATCCACTATCCCGGACATATAGAGACATTATAGGACGGGCCAATCAAATCCTGGCTGCCTATGCAGACGAAGCTTATGCCACCATTTCCGGTATCCCTATTGAGTTGAAATCTTTAACCAAGGGTAAGTGATTTCATGTTATGGTTGATAGTACCGCTGGCCTTTCTAATAGATCTGGTTATGGGGGATCCTGCTTTTCTACCCCATCCGGTTAGAATAATAGGCAGAGCGATCACCAGAGTTGAAGGATTTCTTCGTTTTTTCACCAGCTCCCCCAGCGGGGAGCGGATTGCCGGATGCTGCCTGGTGCTATTTATTACCGGCACGGCTTATCTAGGAAGCTTAGGGCTATGTTACCTGGCTGGTTTAATAGACAATTCTGTCGGGATGCTGGTCTCGACCTGGTTAATTTCCACAACCATTGCTGCCCGGGGATTGGTAGATGCAGGGCGTTCAGTATATAGCCATTTATTAAACGGACAAAAGGATAAGGCTCGAGAAGAAGTAGCTGGAATTGTGGGCCGCGATACCGATACTATGGAGGAAACGGAAATGGTTCGGGCTACCGTGGAGACCATGGCCGAAAATGTTGTTGATGGGGTAGTAGCACCGATACTTTTCGCTTTTGTTGGTGGTGCGCCGTTGGCCATGACTTATCGAGCCATTAATACTTTAGACTCTATGGTAGGTTATCGGAACTCACGTTACTTATACTT
>JAXDBN010000055.1:0-3764 GCA_034678805.1 Syntrophomonadaceae bacterium | reverse complement strand
CAGCACGAAAACCCTGGCTAATATGCTGGAGGTGGATGAGGCAGCAGTCGCCAAAGCGATTGCCGAGATGGAAAGGGATAGGACCATCATCGGCTACGGGACCATTATAAATTGGGAAAATGTCGGCATCGATGGCGTATCGGCCATGATAGATGTCAAGGTTACCCCGGAAAGAGATAAAGGGTTTAATGCCATAGCGGAAAGAATCCAGCATTATCCGGAGGTCAGGTGTGTTTATTTGATGAGCGGCACCTACGATCTGTCAGTAGTGGTGGAGGGCAGAACTATGAAGGATGTAGCCCGTTTTGTGACCCAGAAGCTCTCTACCCTGGAAAATGTGCAGAGTACGGTGACCCATTTCGTGCTCAAGCGTTATAAACAGGACCACTTCATTTATGAGGAGCCCCATGAAGATAAAAGGCTGGTGGTTAGCTGATGAGCGGGATGGAGTCCTATATTTCAAATATGGTGCGCGAACTTCCTCCCTCGGGTATCAGGAAATTCTTTGACCTGGTGTCCCAGTCCGAGGGGGTAATCTCACTGGGAGTGGGCGAACCGGATTTTGTCACCCCCTGGCACATCCGGGAGGCATGCTGGTACTCCCTGGAGAAGGGATACACCATGTATACCTCCAACTCCGGGCTCCCGGAACTGCGCGAAGAAATCGTCAAGTACGAGAGCAAAAAAATTGGCTTGGATTATGATCCGGAAACGGGGGTGCTGATTACTGTCGGGGTCAGCGAGGCGACCGATATTGCCTTGCGGGCCCTGCTGGAACCTGGTGACGAGGTGCTGGTTCCCGAACCCTGCTTTGTATCGTATGCTCCCGGAGCTGAATTGGCCTTCGGTAAGGCGGTTCCGGTAGAAACCTTCGCCGAGGATGAATACCGCCTGCGTCCTGATGTGCTCGAATCCAAGATAACACCGCGCAGCAAGGTCTTGATCCTGGGTTATCCCAATAATCCTACCGGCGGTATTATGACCAGGGGAGACCTGGAAGCCCTGGTGGATATCATCATTAAGAATGATCTGATTGTGATCAGCGACGAGATCTATTCGGAACTGACCTACAACGGTAAACATGTATCTATCGCTGCCCTGCCGGGAATGAAAGACCGGACGCTGGTATTGGACGGATTCTCCAAGGCTTTTGCCATGACCGGGTGGAGAATCGGTTACGCTTGCGGTCATCCTGATATTATCGCCGCCATGACCAAGATACACCAGTATACCATCATGTGCGCACCGATCATGGGGCAAATGGCTGCGGTGGAAGCTTTGCGCAACGGGGAAGAGCAGATGCGCAAGATGGTTGAAGATTACAACTACCGCCGTAAACTGATCGTGAAAGGGCTTAACCAGATCGGACTGGATTGTTTTGAACCGCGGGGAGCGTTCTACTGTTTCCCCTCCATACGCGCTACCGGGCTGAGCAGTGAAGAATTCTGTGAAAAGCTGCTCTTCGAGGAGCAGGTAGCAGCAGTTCCGGGTAATGCCTTTGGTAAAAGCGGGGAGGGTTTTATTCGCTGCTGTTATGCCGCCAGTATATCCAACATTGAAATTGCCCTGGAACGAATGGGCAATCTCGTAAATCGACAAAAAAACCTATAATTACCATCTGCCCTCTGCATTAATTGCTTGCGTCAAATCGAAAGTATTGGAAAAAGGCCAGAATAATACGATATTTTACTGGAGGAATTATTAATACCGAATTGAACCTCTTATACTATACGGTATAGGAGGTTTCGCTATGTATGAGGATATTGATGCCAGTGATATCGAGCTCTTGAATGCGGTCAGCAATCTCACCCCGAACTATCGCAAGGAATTCAAGGATTATATCCAGTACCTGCTGACCAAACAATACAAAAAGGAGCTTATGATAGCTATTTTCCATAACCAGCTGATGCACAGCCTGCTCCAGAGTACCATGCAGCTAGTGGAACGGGAGGATTTTCTGATTACCCAGGTCGAGAAAAGGGTCAAGCAGATGCACGAACTGTATTTTGGCATCTTTGAAAAGATTCACATCAAGTACAGCGAGTTGATAATTGGACTGGACAGTTATGAAGTGGTCAGGGATTTTGGCCGCAACAGTTTTGATAATATCAACCGGGCCTGCCGCAGCGGCAATCGTCTGATCATCCGTATGGAAATTAATGAGTTCTATGAAGGTTACTTCAAGTTTGCCCATAAGAAAGAGGCCAGAAAAATCTTCGCAGTTTGATTGTTTGCAGTATAATATAAGCAATCTTCGTAGTAATGGAGGCTGCTTACATGATTATCAAATTTTTAGGCGCTGCCAAGACCGTAACTGGTTCTTTTTTTGTGCTGGAAGTGGGCTCGACGCGATTCGCTGTCGACTGCGGCATGTTCCAGGGTACCAAGCAGTTAAAGGAAAAGAACTATGGCGATTTCCCGGTTGAGCCTGGATCGCTGCATTTCCTCATCCTGACTCACGCCCATATCGATCATTCCGGACTAATCCCCAAACTCTGCAAGTGGGGTTTCAAGGGGCCCATTTATACCAGCCCGGCCACTGCCGAGCTGTGCGCCATCATGTTCCCTGATGCCGGGCATATCCAAGAAGCTGAAGTTGAGATGAAAAACCGCAAACTTAGCCGGGCCGGCAAGACTTTGCTGGAACCGATTTATACCGCTGAAGAGGCCGTGGAATGCTTGCCCCTGCTTCATCCCATCAATTACGATGAGGTAATCAGGCTGGCTCCGGAAATAGAGGTACGCCTCCGTGACGCCGGGCATATACTGGGTTCCAGTATCGTGGAGTTGTGGGCTGAAGAGGACGGCCGCAAAGAAAAGGTGGTATTCAGCGGTGACCTGGGCCAGGGCGGCCAGCCCATCATCAAGGACCCGACAGTAATAGAAAGTGCCGATTATGTTCTGCTGGAATCGACCTATGGCGACCGCTACCACAAGGGTACCGCTACCCGCGTCGAACAGCTCAAGAAGGTTATCGATGATACCATGAAGCGGGGCGGTAACCTGGTAATACCATCATTTGCAGTAGAGCGTACCCAGGACCTGCTTTATGACCTCAGCATTTTGCAAGGGCGGGGTGAACTGGACCCGACTATAGATATCTTTATCGACAGCCCCCTGGCCATTGCCGCTACCGAAATATTCCAAAGAAGCTTCGATTATTTTGATCAGGAAACCATGAAAATGGTGAGCAGCGGCCAGCATCCTTTAAAACTGCCCAATCTCCAGTTCTCCCGTACCAGGGAAGATTCGGTCGAGCTCAACAACCGGGTGGGAAACACCATAATTATTTCCGCCAGCGGCATGTGTGACGCGGGCCGGATCAAATACCACCTGAAATATAACCTGTGGCGGCCGGAAAGCACTATCCTCTTTGTCGGCTACCAGGCGGTGGGCACCCTGGGGCGCAGGATACTGGACGGTGAGAAAATGGTCACCATCCATGGTGACCAGCTGGTGGTCAAAGCAGATATTAAGAGCATTGAAGCTTATTCGGCCCACGCCGATCAAATCGGGCTGATGAGCTGGCTGAAGAATTTCAAACAGAGGCCCAAGACTGTATTCCTGGTCCACGGGGAGGAGAAGGTCCAGCCGATATTGGCGGACCTCATCCAAAAGGAGATCGGCATACCGGTACTGATCCCGGGATGGCTGGATAGCTATGAGTTGAAACCGGAAGGCGTCCTGGTGGGCGGCCAGATGGTCCAGGTGCATGAATTACCCGAGCACCGGGCGGCGCCGGTCAATAAGGCCCTGGTTGCCGA
>JAXDBN010000054.1:0-12223 GCA_034678805.1 Syntrophomonadaceae bacterium | reverse complement strand
CCTCACGTAATAGCCGCATTTAACTGGGTATAAAATCCACCATTTCTGCCCATACTAGGGGTGAACAGGCCCTGTTTTTCTGGGCAGAAAGAGGTGAATCAATTGAACAAACGGTGGATAGGCTCATGTGCTTTTTGCATTATGATGCTTACCTTATGCGTCCACCCGTCTGCAGCTAGACTAAGTGAAAGCAAGTTTATTCCTTTGTCCGAGGTAGTGTCCAATACCAAAGATGACCAGACCAAGTTACACCAGGTTAAAAAGGGCGATACCCTTTACCGAATTGCCCGTCAAAATAAGATAGACCTTAAATCCCTTATGCAGATCAACAAAATGAACGAGGGTTCGGTATTAGAGGTAGGGACTATGCTTAAAATCCCGACCCAAGATGGGGCGATTCATATAATTGCCCCCGGAGATACCTTGGCCAATCTGGCGCAACGCTACGAGATAAACATGGTAGACATACTTAATGCCAATCCGGGGAAAAACCCCCTGGCCTTGGAGGTTGGAGATTGCTTGATTATCCCTTCCGAAGAGGTGCATTACGAAGCAGTGACCCAGACTCCATCAAGGGGCACAAGTTCCAAATCAATGATATGGCCGGTAACGGGTACCATCAGTTCAGGTTATGGTGCTCGTAAATCAGGGTTTCATCATGGACTTGATATTGCCAACAAAGTTGGAACCCCTATTCATGCTGCAGATTCAGGCACGGTAGTATTCGCGGGAGTTAAATCGGTCTATGGTAGGACGGTGATAATAAAACATGTCGATGGAAAGCAGACCCTTTATGCTCATGCTAATTCAATCTGTGTGGCTGAAGGTGATGGAATAGATCAGGGGGACATAATAGCATATATAGGGATTTCGGGGGTAACGACCGGACCGCATCTTCATTTTGAAGTAAGAATTGACCGTAAAACCTATGATCCGTTATTATTCCTGCGCTAATATGAATAGCCCCCGTTTAGGGGGCTTTTTTTACGGTTAAAAATGGGTTAGGCTAGGTAAGTAAAGAGGTGATCAGCGAAGCATGCCGGAAGTGAATCAATGGCAGCCATTATATGCAAATAATAAAGGAGAAGTACTGGAATACCCGGGATTTAGCATGTTGGCCCGCAGCGGCAGTGAATGGGTGGAACCAGATCCGACGGAGATGATGCCGCTGCCAAATGGGGCAACTCTGGTTGCGATACCTAATCAAATACCAGTGGGATGGGATGGACAGAGGGTAAGGATTATCGACCAGGCAAGTACTGGAACAAGTACTCAAGCTGTGGCAGCACTTTTACCTCAAGGTTTTACTAGGACGTTGTTACCGGCTTACGTCTATCCGGAGGCATTACAGGCGGTCCCTATACTGGGGTATACTGCAGTGGGATTTCGGGATGGCAATATTTGGGTAGCCGCCGTTCAGAGCGATGAGCACAGGAAATGGCACCCCCGTTTCTACAATACCGAAAGGCTCCCCAAAAGAATTTACCGACTACTTAAAAAGTATCCTGACAACAGAATCGTAAGGCAATTGGCTAATTGTTCTCTACGCTATAGCTGCTATACTGCCCAAAATTTGTTCTATGGTCGTTGGGAAGCGGGGATACCGACGATGAATACATGTAATGCTGATTGCTTGGGATGTATCTCCGAAAGCCATATAGCCGTGGATTCTCCCCAACAGCGCATAGACTTCAGACCGTCGGTCCAGGAGATATATGAATTGGGGCGAGAGCATCTGACAAAAGCCCGGGAAGGAATAATATCCTTTGGGCAGGGGTGTGAGGGAGAGCCAGCCTTGAATGCTGAGGATCTGGCGCAAGCAATACGAAAAATCCGACAAGATACCGACCGGGGAACTATTAATATAAATAGTAATGCTGGTTACACAAAAGGGATAAAGAAGTTATGCCAGGTTGGGTTGGATGCCTTACGGGTCACTATGTTTTCTTCCCGGGAAGAATCCTATAGGTGTTACCATCGCCCCCGCAATTATTCTCTAAAGGATGTCATTAATTCTATCTGTTACGCCCGGCAAAGCGAAGTAGTAGTATCGTTAAATCTGTTAGTCTTTCCGGGTTTTACCGATCGCGAAGATGAAATTGAATCCCTGCTAGCGTTTGTGCGAAAATATGGAGTGAATATGATCCAGTTGCGTAATTTGAATATCGATGCGGAATTATTGTTTCATAATGTTCCCAAGGGTGGGGAGGCTCTGGGGATCAAGAACTTTATATCTACTTTTCAGGAACAAGCACCAGAGATAACCATCGGATCTTATACACACCCAGTCAGATGAGTTACGTGCTGGTAGGCCAGTTGAATGAGGTTAAGGGGAGAGGGAATATTTGGAGAGAAAAGGACCGCTTACAGTCAAAGAAATAAAGGGAATGACCCCGGGACAACAAGTTTTTGGGAAATATCTGCTCCTAAGTAAGCTGCACCGAAAGACCAAAGATGGAAAAGACATGTATAACATCAGGCTGGGTGACAGTACTGGTACTATTGACGGGGTTATTTGGGAGAATTGCCCGATAACAGGGGAGTTCATCGAGGGAGCAGTACTTGGTTTATTAGGTGACATTGGCACTTTCAACGGGAATATCCAGATCAATGCCAAGCGAATCAGGGTTTTGGATGAGGAACCTACTCCTTATCTGCCGGGACCCGCTGTAAGCCAATTAAAATTACGACAGGCATTTGATCAGTATCTACAATCAGTGAATGACATATACCTTTGTGCTTTGTTAGAAAAGATTTTTACTCCAGAGAGAAAAGACCAGTTTTTTAAAGCCACTGCCGCCAAATCCATACACCATAATTACAGTGGGGGTTTGTTGGAACATACCGTAGAGGTGGTGGACCTTTGTGTACATGGGACGCAGGTCTTCATGGGCTTGAACCGCGATTTGGTGGTAGCGGGAGCCTTACTGCACGATATCGGGAAAATTGTCGAACTGGATATTAGAGTGATACCACAATATACCGCCGAAGGCAGATTGATTGGACATGTGGTATTGGGGACGGAAATAGTAACTGCGGCTATCAGTGAGATAAGGGCTGAGGGGAAGGAGTTTCCCTGTGAATTAGAATGGATGCTTAAACATATGATATTGAGCCACCACGGCAATTTAGAGTTTGGGTCGCCGGTTGTTCCCATGTTCCCTGAGGCGCTGCTGTTACATGCTATGGATAACCTAGGGGCCAAAATGTACATTTTCACCAGTAAAAGGGATGAACCGGGCGGTGAAAATGAACTATTCACCAATTATGACAGTTTCTTCGGGCAGCACTTTTTCAAATTCCATTACGAAGGGGAAGCAGAGGAAGCACAATAGAATGTTGTTTTTTGTAAAGAATGATTATATTATTACCTTTAATAATATGAGAGCCCATATCCTTGTCTTTTAAATTTATTCCTGGTATAATACTTCTCGCAGTTTGCACTAATTACGATAGTACATTTGACAATACGGCTAAGAGCGTTAAGAAGAGAGGTGAAATCGACAATGAAAGAGAAGATACATCCCAAATATTTTAACAGCGTGGCAAAATGTGCCTGTGGAAATGAGATCCAGATAGGTTCCACCAAGGAAAACATAAAAGTGGAAATTTGCTCCAAGTGTCATCCCTTTTACACAGGAGATAAATTAAGAATAGTAGACACAGCCGGCAGGGTAGAGAAATTCAAGAAAAAATACGGCATAAAATAGCAGGTGATTTGTTATTGGCAGGACGGTTGATCCTGCCTTTTTTAGCTGGATCAACCGGGGTGAAATGTGGAGGATTCAGGAATGAAAGACAAGCCCTCGTATGGCGGCATGGCGGTTATCGAAGGAGTTATGATGCGCGGCCCCGTTGACACCGCTTTGGCGGTTAGGAAACCTGATGGCAGAATAGAAATTGAAAAAGAAGCTAACAGCAATTTAAGTAAGCGCTATCCTTTTTTAAAATGGCCATTTATTAGAGGCACTTACGTATTGATTGAGTCCATGGTAGTAGGTATAAGCATGCTCAATAAATCGGCCAACATGTCCATGGCTGAAGAAGAGGAAGAACTCAGCACAGGTGAGATTGTGGCAACCGTAATCGTTGCCTTTGTTATGGCAATTGCTCTTTTTGTGGCTTTACCGACAGCGGTTGTACATTTCTGCAAACAGTATATTGGTGGAATATGGGGACAAAACCTGGTTGAAGGGATCATCCGCATAGTATTTTTCTTCCTCTATATATATGCAATTTCAAAGATGAAAGAAATAGAGCGAGTATTTATGTATCATGGGGCGGAGCATAAATCAATTCTGGCCTTTGAAGCTGGGGAGGAACTGACGGTAGACAATGCCCGGCGTTACAGCACCCGGCATCCCCGCTGCGGGACCAGTTTCCTATTGGTAGTGATGGTCGTATCGATATTAGTTTTCGCACTGCTCGGGGATGGAAACCTATTTTACCGAGTATGGTCTCGAATAGCCGTCTTTCCGATTGTAGCTGGGGTGGGTTATGAATTTATCCGATTTTCCGGTAAATACTACCAAGCCCGGTGGGCTCGCTGGCTCATTGCGCCTGGATTATGGCTGCAGAAGCTTACCACCCGAGAACCAGACGACCTACAACTAGAAGTAGCTCTGGCTGCACTGCGGGAGGTCTTGACCGATCAAACAGTCCCGCTTAGATTGCAGCCGGCCTGATTAATGAGGTACACCTATGAGGAGGATCATAAATAAATGCTGGAAAAGTTGGCTAGTCTAGAAGCGAAATATGATGAGCTTAACCAATTGTTGAGCGATCCGGATATTATTGCCGATCAGAGTAAATATCAAAAATATGCTAAGGCCTACTCTGATTTAACAGAAATTGTGAGTGTTTACCGAGAGCTGAAGACCGCTAGCACTGGTATCGATGAAGCTCGGGTTATGCTTAAGGAAGAGAATGATGAAGAATTCAAAGAGATGCTGCAAACTGAGATAGAAGACTTGAGTGATAGAAAACAAAAATTAGAGCAAAGAGTGAAAGTGCTCCTCCTACCTACCGATCCTAATGATGAAAAGAGTGTAATCATGGAAATCCGGGCTGGAACTGGGGGAGAAGAGGCGGCTCTATTTGCCGGGACTTTATTCAGGATGTACTCGCGCTATGCTGAAGAACAGGGCTGGAAGATCGACATTATGGATTCCCATTATACTGAATTAGGCGGTATCAAGGAATTAATATTTGTTGTAGATGGACAGGGCGCCTATAGCAAATTGAAGTTCGAAAGTGGTGTACACCGGGTCCAGCGTATCCCTTCAACTGAATCAGGAGGACGTATCCATACCTCCGCTGCTACAGTGGCTGTTCTTCCAGAGGCTGAAGAAGTAGAAGTTGATATTAATGACAATGATCTGAAAATAGATGTTTATTGTGCTAGCGGTCCAGGTGGACAGTGTGTTAACACTACCCAGTCGGCAGTCCGCATTACTCACTTGCCTACCGGACTAGTGGTCACTTGCCAGGATGAGAAATCTCAGCATAAGAACAAGGCCCAGGCTTTACGCGTTTTACGCTCACGATTGAAGGAAGTTTTGGAGGCCGAAAAGAACCAGGAAACCGCTGGGGCTCGAAAAAACCAGGTAGGAACAGGAGATCGCAGTGAAAGAATTCGTACCTACAACTACCCACAAGGCAGGGTTACGGACCATAGAATCAACCTTACTTTGCACAAGTTGGATCAAATATTAGAAGGGCAATTGAGTGAACTTATTGGAGCCCTAATGGCTAACGATCAGGCGGAACGATTAAAACAGGTGGATTAAATTGCGCAAGGACTGGTTAATTAAAGACTTGTTGATATGGACTACCCGGTATTTTGCCGACAGAGGAATGCAGGAATCGCGCCTGGAAGCCGAGATCTTGCTGGCTCATGTACTGCACAAAGACCGGGTATATTTGTATACTAACTATGATAAGCCTGTTAATGGCGAAGAAAGAAGGATCTACCGGGACTTTATTAAAAGAAGGCTTGAGGGCGAACCGGTTGCCTACATTATTGGGAAGAAAGAATTCATGTCATTGCTATTCAGGGTATCTCCGGATGTCCTAATTCCCCGGCCAGATACGGAGTTGCTGGTTGAGACCGCCTTAAAACTGATTCAGCAAGGAGACATAAATCGCATCTGCGACGTCGGTACCGGCTCAGGAGCTATTGCCGTCAGTCTGGCTTATTATGCACCAGGATCTACAATTTTCGCGGTCGACGTATCTTCACTTGCTTTAAGCGTAGCTCGTGAGAATGCGGATTTTCATAATGTAAACGTACGTTTTTACGAAGGGGATCTGCTACGGCCTCTCTCGGACCAGGAACCTCTGGATATGATTGTTGCTAATCTCCCCTATCTTACCCGGACCCAACTAGAACAGGCCGATGTAGGGGTCAGAGATTTCGAACCACGGTTGGCGCTAGTGGCTGAAGGAGATGGCCTTGATATATATCGCCGACTTCTCCCGCAGGCCAAACAGGCGCTGCGGCCCGGGGGGTACCTGTTATGGGAGATAGATTCGGATCAAACCGATGCAGCAAGAAATCTGGTCAGTGATTTTGCTGAAGTTGAAGCCCTGGCTGATTACACTGGACGAAATCGTTTACTCAAAGCCCGGAGGAGTTATGATTAAAACCCATTATATTAAAATAAATCCCCTGAATCCGGAACCTAAACTTATTTCTATGGCTGCGGCTTATATTAAAAAAGGGGAATTGGTTGCTTTTCCTACCGAGACTGTGTATGGGTTGGGTGCTGATGCATTACAGCCGAGTGCCGTTGAAAAGATATTTATAGCTAAAGGAAGGCCAAGCCATAATGCTTTGCTGGTTCATGTCAGCAACATGGTTCAAGTACAGCACCTAGTGACTGAAATACCCTCGATTGCCCAAAGGCTAATGAAAAGATTTTGGCCGGGACCGTTATCCATCATTTTACCCGCCCGAGCCTCAGTGCCGGCTATTATTAAAGGAGGTCAAACCGGGATAGGGCTGCGAATGCCATCCCACCCTGTCGCGTTGGCCCTTATCGAGGCCACTGGTCCGTTGGCCGCACCCAGTGCCAATCTCTATGGGCGACCTAGTCCAACCAATGTTAATCATGTTCGTCAGGATCTCGATGGTAAAATAGCTGCCGTTTTAGATGCTGGCGATACTGGAGCAGGTCTGGAGTCGACGATTATTGACGTGACCGATAACCGTTGCCGGATACTACGCCGGGGTGGGATAAAAATAGAAATGGTTGAAGAATGTCTCGGGCAAAGAATTGAAATAGGGCAGAGGGATCAGCGTTCCGGCTATCGATCTCCAGTTAGAGTTATATTAACAGCCAATGAGAAGGATTTCGAAAACAAATTAGCCATATATAGTAAGACAGAGATGAAAATAGGTATCGTGTTTATTGATGCTATTTTTGGAGGCAAATATAAGGATGTTAAGCATAGATTGAAACTGGACCTAACCGGGCAAGGAAGCAGTTTGTATGATATAATTCGGGAATCAGAAGCAGCCTCCTTAAACGTCCTGCTTTTCCAACCAGTTGATCCTGCCCAGGTTGGGGAGGCCTGGATGGACCGCTTGCATAGAGCTGGTTGCACCTGCTAACATGGGAAACAAAACCTCGAACATATTTCTTCGTTAATATTCCACATCTATTGTGCACTGGTCCGGGGCTGGATTCGGATCTCAATCGCTGGGGAGGTAGCTTAACTGGAAAACATATTGTTGGTCTGTACAGGAAACACCTGCCGGAGTCCAATAGCACAAGCGCTTTTGCAACGAAGATTAGACATGCTAGCTGCAGATAGCGGAAGGACTGAATACCGGATCGAATCAGCCGGCTTGCTGTCCGGGGATGGATATCCAGCCTCACCAGAAGCGGTAGAGGTAATGCGCGAGGAAGGAATTGATATCAGGGGTCACCGCTCCATAGGTTTAAAAGAAAAACACATTAAAAAGGCGAACTTGGTACTAACTATGACCACCCGCCATCGCGATTATCTAAGGGAATTATACCCGGAAAAGTCAGACATTACGTATACCATATGTGAAATAGCCGAAGATTTGTCCGGAGAGGTACTGGACCCTTACGGCTTGGGACTGGAGGCCTATCGTGCTTGTCTAGCCCAGCTTAAGCTTTTGGTGGACAAGTTGTATGATAAAATAATTGAATCAAAATGAGGTGAAATTCTTGCAGGTAGCGATTGGCAGTGACCATGCGGGGGTACAGCTAAAAAAGGAGCTGATAGCCTGTCTGGCAGCAGAGGGATTTGAACCTCTTGACTGCGGAACTTATACAGAGGATTCGGTGGACTATCCCGATATTGCAGAAATTGTTGCCGGAGAGGTACTTGAGAAAAATATTCCGGGAGTATTGGTATGCGGTACCGGCATAGGGATTTCTATTGCGGCTAATAAAATTACCGGTATCAGGGCCGCACTATGCCACGATTCTTTCTCCGCTCGGATGGCCAGAGAACATAATGATGCCAATATTGTTGTTCTAGGTTCACGTATAATCGGAAATGGGCTAGCAGAGGAAATTGTAAAAACTTTTCTAAAAATCGACTTTGCAGCAGGAAGACACCGGAGACGAGTAGAAAAAATAACCGCGTTAGAAAATAATTTGGAGAGAAGGTTGCGAACGTTGGATTATATTGAGAAGTATGTACGATCCGTGGATCCGGAGATTGCCGAGGTTATTACCAACGAAGAAAAACGCCAGACCAGAAAACTGGAACTTATCGCATCGGAGAACTTTGTATCCCGTGCAGTTATGGCTGCACAAGGGTCGGTATTAACCAATAAGTATGCTGAAGGTTACCCGGGAAAACGATATTACGGCGGCTGCGAATTTGTGGATGTAGCAGAAACTTTAGCGATCGAAAGAGCAAAAGCGATTTTTGGTGCCGAACATGCCAACGTACAACCTCATTCCGGAGCTCAGGCCAACACGGCAGTCTATTTTGCTGCTCTTCAGCCCGGTGATGCAGTTTTAGGAATGAACCTCAGTCATGGCGGCCATCTTACCCATGGCAGCAAGGTCAATCTCTCCGGTAAATATTTTCATTTCTTTGAGTACGGAGTTGATCCCCAAACTGAAACCATTGATTATGATGAAGTACTAAAAATTGCCCGGGAGACAAATCCCAAATTGATTGTGGCAGGAGCCAGCGCATATCCTCGAACCCTCGAATTTAAGCGCTTCCGGGAGATTGCAGATGAGGTTGGAGCATTACTGATGGTGGATATGGCTCATATTGCCGGCTTGGTGGTAGGCGGGGTGCACCCTAGTCCCGTGCCCTATGCTCATTTCGTAACCTCAACAACTCATAAGACACTGCGAGGACCGAGGGGTGGCTTGATTCTGTGCGGACAGGAATGGGCTGCTAAAATCGACAAAGCAGTATTCCCCGGTATACAAGGGGGACCGCTGATGCATATCATCGCTGCTAAGGCAGTTTGCTTCCAGGAGGCTTTGAAGCCAGAGTTCAATGTCTATCAAAAGCAGATCGTTGAGAATGCCCGTACCCTGGCGAATGAATTAATAAACAATGGATTGCGCTTGGTATCCGGTGGGACAGATAATCACTTAATGTTAGTTGATGTCCGCACCAAAGGTTTAAATGGAAAACAGGCGGAAGCTGTGCTAGAGTCGATTAATATAACTGTTAACAAAAACGGCATCCCATTTGATCCTGAGAAACCCACCATAACCAGCGGAATTAGAATTGGCACCCCGGCAGTTACAAGTCGCGGTTTGGTCAGCAGCGACATGGTTGAGATCGCCCGGGCAATTGCAATAGCTATGGATAATCCGGACTCGACCGAGAAGATCGCTGAAGCCCGGAGCATAGTGGATAAACTATGTGAAAAATACCCACTCTATTAAGGTTATAGGCATATTATGGATAAGCCCTCAATAATATATAAGAGACCTTCCTGGGACGAGTATTTTCTTGACCTGGCAGACCTGGTGGCTAGCCGTTCTACCTGTTTGCGCCGGCATGTAGGAGCGGTACTGGTAAGAAAAGAACGCATCGTAGCCACTGGATACAATGGGGCTCCCCGAGGCTCAGGGCACTGCCTGGATATTGGCTGTCTGCGTGAACAAATGGGCATTCCTTCCGGACATCGATATGAACTATGCCGGGGAGTCCATGCTGAACAGAACGCCATAATTAATGCAGCCTATTATGGGATTTCAACCCAAGATACGGTGTTATACTGTACCAATCAACCGTGTATTATCTGTGCCCGGATGCTAATTAACGCAGGGATTATTAGAGTAGTACATAGAGGCAATTTCGATGACGATTTAGCTTTGCAGTTTATGCAAGAGGCGGGGCTTGAGTTAGTGGAAATGCCTGTGCAGGGAGTCAAACCGAATGGATACTAAAATTCTATCTTTACCGCGCTTGAATCAGCTTAATCCTACACTGGAGTCAACTGCACTCAAATTGATGGAAGAAGCCGGAGAACTGGCCCAATGTATTGGTAAATTTCGAGGTCTCAGTGGTGAAATGATCAAAATGGACGAAAATATCGTTGTAGAGGAAATTGCCAAAGAACTGTTAGATGTAGCCCAAACGGCTGTAACCATGATGTTTGTTATGGAAGACCAGTTTGGTATTGATATCGAGGAAATGGTACAAAAACATATAGATAAACTCTCTCGGAAGGGTTATTTGACCGGTTGGTAAAAAAATAAAAGAAAATTGTTTTCCGGGGCAGGGTTTTCTAAAATTTTGGCGAATAGTGTGTATTGCGTCTTTTTTATGTAAACTATTGTACAAGGATGTCTATTAGGGAAAAAATACCATCAACAATAGGTCTTTGTACCTTCATCCGGAAGTGGCCCTAAACAGGGATACTGCTCCACATTTAGGGATGGAAAAGATGTAATATTTTTATCCTTATAAAAAGGATTTTAACCAATGATGTAGAATTGGATATGAGGGATAGGCAGATAAAATTTTTGGGCCTCGGATAAAGGTGGTTATAAGATGGCTCCAAAAAACCAGAACTGGGCTAGATCTCTGACAGCGGCATTAAATCTGGGCACATCAGTAGCGGCAGCTGTTGCCATTGGTTGGTTCGGTGGTCAGTGGCTCGACAATAGGTACGGAACAGGCAATAAGTTAGCGATCATTGGCTTGTTGCTGGGAGTTGCGGCGGCAATGAAGATGCTCTGGCAGCGGATGAACCAAGATACTGAGCGATCCAACCTGCGTAAGGAGTCGAATGACACGAAAAATAAACTCGGTGATAAATAAAGATTTGAAGTTTTGGCTCTGGTCATAAAAAGTGCTGGCCGACAAAACCAAAAATAAATTTCCACTATGAAAGGGGGGAGAAAAGATGATATTTGGTATGTGGGACGGTGTGCTATTCCATCTGGGACCACTTCCCGTCGATCATCTGGTAGTAACGGAATGGGCGATTATTGCTGTGCTGGGGTTATTATGTTATCTGGGTAGCCGCAGTATGAAGACGATTCCGGCAGGTGGTCAGAACATTCTAGAATATGTCGTAAGCTTTACATACGACTTTTTTGGACAGGTTATCGATGAAGAACACGTGGCTAAGAAGTTTGCACCGCTGTTATCTACGTTTTTTATTTTCATAATAATCAGTAACTACAGCGGCTTGATACCAGGAGCAGCGCACATTGAAGGCTTCCAGCCCCCCACTAGTAACTGGAACGTAACAGTAGCACTAGCATTGACAACCTTCTTTGCCGTACATTATGCAGGTTTTTCCGAACACGGCGCACACTATTTAGGACATTTTATCGCACCTAATCCAGCATTTTTACCACTAAACCTAATTGAAGAAGTAGCTCATCCTCTGTCCCTCACCGTTCGTCTATTCGGTAACATATTTGGCGAAGAAATGATAATCGCATATCTGCTATTTATGGCTCCGTTTGTCGTTCCGTCCTTATTAATGGGTTTGAGCGTTTTGCTGGGTGCCATCCAAGCAATAGTATTTACTTTATTGTCGGCTAGTTATATTAACGCAGCTTCATCAGCGGGTCATTAAAATTAACATAATATTTTTTGCCAATGTACAGTGCATTGCAACAGGAAAGGGGGGAAAAAAATGGGTATTATAGCAGTAGGAGCTGGGGTAGCTGTATCTATTGCCGGCCTTGGTGGCGGTGTTGGTATGGGTCTTGTCGGTGGCAAAGCTATCGAATCTATCGCCAGA
>JAXDBN010000053.1:0-12637 GCA_034678805.1 Syntrophomonadaceae bacterium | reverse complement strand
ACCTAGTAATCGGCAGCTTGCATTCTGTGAGTGATTTTGTGGATTTACTGGAGTCAGATTGTTTATTCGAGGAAGACTGGCCTGTTTTATTCGGCAGCCTGGGGGATATGGAATTGTCGTTCCTGGCGCGGATAGTGTATCTGGAGCAGATTAGAAGCGACCCGATGGGTTTCGCACTCAGCCAAGCCGGGTTGGAGTCGCCCGATAAGGCCTGGCAGGTTGAGTATACCAAATTCCTGGAGGGACTCGACCGCCAACGTTTGGACTCCATTGGCGAGCTGCTGCGTCTTTCCCTTCACACCTAGACAATTCGCCTAGGACCGTATTTGCATCTAATCAAGCAACGTTGTTCCATACGAATTGTCAATCGCGCATAACCATTTCCCGTTAACTTTTCTATATACGTAAGTGGCTCTGCGCTCCATACTATAGTCTGATTCACTTTTATTATCCGCGTTCAGCAATGTTTGGGACAAGACCAGAACTGTGTCACCGGCTTCTATCATCAACATTTTTCCCTGGGTAGGAACCAAACTGTTTTTAAAGTACCCGGCAATTTTGATGAAGGCCTTCTTGATAGCGTCTTTTCCCTGGACCTCCAGCCCGGGTTTTACTACCAGAACTGCATCCTCAGTATAAAAATCCATCAGATCGTCAAAGCGTTCTTCTTTTATTGCTTTGTCCGCAGCATCAATCAGTGCTTTAACTAAATGATTCACTATCGTCCTCCCAGCCAAAGAATTATTTGTATTATATCAGCATTGAAACCGGCCAAGCAAAAGGACCTGAATCATGCCGGTTCAAGTCCTTCTGTTACAAATTTTGTTTGGTGGAGACGAGGGGATTCGAACCCCTGACCCCCTCGTTGCGAACGAGGTGCTCTCCCAGCTGAGCCACGCCCCCACAGCAAAAATCATTATATCATATCTTCACTCAAAATGGAGAGGTTTTTAATCCAATCAGGAAGGGGAATAAGACTGATGATCCCACCAGTCCTCGGTTAAATCGTCATATATTCTTTCCATCGAATCCAGATGGGTTATCTCCCAGTCGGCCAGGTGAGTATAGAGTTCTTTAGCTTGGGGATTGGTGGTTTTTTCAGCGGCTTGGCGATAGTAATCGATGGAGGCTTTTTCCATCATGATGGCGATGTGGAAGATGGATATTTCCATGGCGTTCTTTGAATCGATGGTATGGGTGGAAGCAAAGATCTGCGGCGAGGGAGTGCCCTGGACTTTTAGTTTATCAGGATCGATCTCTTTGTCTGCTGCCAGTTGGTTCAGCATATCCCGCAGCATACCCTGGTGTTTTTGTTCGTCCTCAGCCAGGTAGAGGAAAGCTTTCTTGCTGTCATTATCTATGGTTTCCCGGGCAGCCCTTTTGTAGAACTTCTCGCCCTCGATTTCGTTGAGAATAGCAGTCTTCAGTATCTTGATCTCATTGGATTCCATATTGAACACTCCTTCCATATGTTACTTTAACCTTATTGTAACAAACATGCCGTTCCGACATACACAGGTTCAAGATATTGACCGAAATCATTGCAAGGGTCGATTTAGAGTCTGGTTGGTGGCGTAAAGAACCTGTTCCAGGACCGGAATGCTGTCCGGACCCAGGACCGGCTCAGTACCAGCCTTGATAGCGGCAATGGTTTCCTCGATCGGCACCACCCGGAAGGTACGCTTTTGTCCGATGTAGTAAGGATGGATATAGATGGGGGTGTAATTGACACCGGTGAGAACAGTAGCGCCATCGGTAAGGTTCTTGGCAAACTGCAGGTTCAATATCACCCCGCTGTTGCGTTCAACCCCGTTTTGGTTGCCCATTGAATTTCCCATCGAGTAGATCACAAATTTATCTTGCCCATTGATCTTCATAGTCTCCATCGGCTGGATGACATGCGGGTGGCTGCCCAGGATTACGTCGGCGCCCTTTGTAAATAATTCCTTCGCCATTTGCCTTTGCTGGGCGGTAGGATAAGGGCTGTATTCAACTCCCCAGTGAAGGATAACCACCACCAGGTCTACCTGGGGACGAAGGGCGGTAATATCACGGATTATTTTTTCCCGGTCCAGGAAATTGTAGAAATAAGGTTTGTCGGCCGGAACCGGTATGCCGTTGGTCGAATAGCTGTAGGCCAGATACCCCACTTTGACCCCATGCAGATCCTTAATTAAGTAATTCTGGCTTTCCTGCTGACTCTTAAAAGTACCGGTGGTATCCAGACCGGCCTGGCGAAGAGTATCCATGGTACGAACTGCCCCTTGATAACCTCGGTCCAAAATGTGGTTATTGGCAGTGACCACCAGGTCAAAACCGGCATTTTTCAAGGCGGGGGCTATATTATCCGGGCTGTTGAAAAGGGGGTAGCCAGTGTATCCCGAAGATGGGCCGGCCAGCGCGCATTCCAAATTAACCGATGCATAATCACCGGCGGTGATCAGGTGTTTGACCGGGTCATACAAGTGGTCGAAATTATAGCTGCTGCCCTGCAGCCCGGAGGCAATCACCGTATTATGCATAAGGATATCTCCGGTAGCTACCAGGTTTATAGTGGTGGAATCAGCCAAGACTGTGGTTTGGTCAGGTTCAGGCAGGGAGAAGATCATGAAGTACCGGGTATACATACGGCTGCTGACCGTCACCTGAGTGCCGTTCTTGGTAAATATAATGCCGGCCCCCATTTGTTCTTTGTAAGTCCAGCCCCGAGCAGCCATCAGATTGACCAGAGGACTGATTCCGGCAGAGCTCCTGGCCAGATAAGACTCGGTCTGTCCATGTATGGGGGTTATATCTGCAGAACTGACAGTTAGTTGGACCGCCGCGGAAGCCATGGGCAGGAGACTGCCTTCCTGTTTATAAAGGGGAGTCACCTTGATCCAGGCAGTACTGAATAATAATAGAAGGACGGCCAACAGCAATAATTTCTTTTTCAAATAAGCTCCTCCTGACTGATTGCTGCATTATATTTACTGGGTGTCCCCGTCCTATTATACCCTATCTTAAATAAGCCTGAGAATTGGGCAGGGAAGGGCGGAATCAACTTGCCCCGGCCCACCGGGTTGGATAAAATGAATTATAACCTTTTTAGATAATCTTATAAACACTACTGACGGGAGGAAATAATATGACCAACAGCTATAAAATCAACCGGGATGACGCTGTTTTAGTTATTGTGGATTTACAGGAAAAACTGATGGCAGCCATGAGACATCGTGATCAGGTTTACAGCAACACCAAATTGTTGCTGGTGGCCGCTAGGCAGATGGGTATCCCGGTTATTGTTACCGAGCAGTATCCCCGTGGCCTGGGCGCCACTGTTGATGAGGTCAAATCCAACCTGGGGGAATGCTCATTTGTAGAAAAGGTAAGATTCTCGGCTTACGATGATATGAAGGATGTGTTGGCAGCAACCCAGCGCAAGACCGTCCTGCTAACCGGCAGCGAAACCCACGTTTGTGTGTTCCAGACCGCCCGTGACCTGGTCGCGGCCGGGTATACCGTACAGGTGATAAAAGATGCGGTCTGTTCGCGCTTCAAGGATAATTTCCTCAACGGTTTGGAACTGATGCGGGGGGCAGGCGCGATTGTGACCAACACCGAAAGCGTTTTGTTTGATTTGATAGCGGTAGCCGGCACCCCCGATTTCAAAGTAATTTCTCCCTTATTAAAATAGGCTCCTTGACAGTTTGAGGAAAAGATAATAAAATATTGCCTTGGGCGTATATGTCCGTGATTTTTGAGGAAGACTATGACCCGTATTTTATACGGCACTACGATTGAGTAATGCCGTTAAATTTTTGGCTTTTTTATTTTGAAGGAGAGGTATATCTAAAATGCTTGAGAACTTAAGGAATATTGGTATAATTGCTCACATTGACGCGGGTAAAACCACCACTACCGAGCGGATATTATACTATACCGGATTGACTCATAAAATTGGCGAAACCCATGATGGAGCCAGTGTCATGGACTACCTTGAGGTGGAAAAGGAACGCGGCATTACGGTAACATCGGCAGCCACCAAGTGTGTTTGGAAAGATGTCAGTATTAACATTATTGATACACCCGGGCACGTTGATTTTACCGCTGAGGTGGAGAGAAGCCTGCGCATTTTGGATGGCGCGGTCGTAATTTTCTGCGGCAAGGGTGGGGTAGAACCCCAATCTGAGACGGTGTGGCGCCAGGCTGATAAGTACAAGGTGCCGCGTATCGCTTATGTCAACAAAATGGATGCCATTGGAGCTGACTTTCACCGGGTGGTTGACCAGATTAAGAAGCGCCTGGGCGGCAATCCGCTGGTGCTGACCCTTCCGGTATTTGAAGACGAGGCTTTTACGGGGATAATCGACCTGATCAAGATGAACTACCAGACTTTTTCGGGCCGACTGGGCAATGAGGTAAAAGAGACCGATATTCCCGAACAATATATTGAGGAAGCCCAACAATGGCGTCTGGAATTGGTCGAGAAACTGGCCGAAACCAGTGAGGTGCTGCTGGAGCTTTATTATGATAACCAGCCCATCGACAACCAGTTATTAATGCAGGCCATTCGCGAAAATGTTATCAATGCCACCATGATCCCGGTAATGTGCGGCAGTTCCTACCGTAATATCGGGGTCCAGACCCTGCTGGATACGGTGATCAACTATCTGCCGTCGCCACTGGATAGAGGAACTACCAGGGCTATCGACCTTGACAGCGGTGAGCATATTGAGATTAGTCCCAGGGACGATGTCTTCTCTGCCCTTATTTTCAAGATCGTCAGTGATCGGCATGTGGGTAAGTTGGCCTTCACCAGGGTCTACTCAGGAACGGTTAAGGCGGGATCTTATGTTTACAACAGCAGCAAGGGCAAAAAGGAAAGGGTAGGGCGCCTGGTAAAAATGCACGCCAACCACCGTGAGGAGATCGAAGAGATCAAGGCGGGCGATATAGCGGCTTTTATCGGTTTTAAAGACGTAGGCACCGGGGACACCATTTGTGATGAAACCATGCCGGTCCTGTTGGAATCGATAGAATTTCCCGAACCGGTTATTCAGATCGCGATCGAGCCCAAGACCCAGGCCGACCAGAGTAAGATTGCCGAGTCCCTGGCCAAGATATCGGCTGAGGATCCTACTTTCAAAATGATCTATAACAAGGAAACCGGCCAAACCTTGTTGGCAGGTATGGGCGAACTGCACCTGGAGATAATTACGGAACGCCTGGCCAAGGAATTTCACGTGGGGATAAATGTCGGTGAGCCTGAAGTTGCTTATAAAGAGACCATTACCCGGGAAGCCGAGCATGTTACCCGTTATGTTAAACAGACCGGCGGCAAGGGACAGTTTGCCCACCTGGTATTAAGACTGGAACCGGGCGAAGGTTTCGAGTTCGTAAACAAAATTATAGGCGGGGCCATACCCAGGGAATATATACCCGCAGTTGAGGCCGGGGTGAAACAGGCTCTTGAAGAGGGTGTGCTAAAGGGATACCCGGTAGTTAATGTCAAGGCGACCCTTTTGGATGGCTCTTTCCATGAGGTTGATTCTTCCGAGATGGCGTTCCGGACGGCGGCTATGATGGCTACCCGGGAGTGCCTGAAAAAAGCCTCTCCGCGCTTAATGGAACCGGTCATGCGCCTGGAGGTCACTTCGCCTGAGGAGTACACCGGCAATATTATCAATAACATCAGCAATCGCCGCGGTAAATTGGATTCTATGGAGATGCACAACAGCACCCAGATAATCCGGGGTTATGTACCTTTGGCTGAAATGTTTGGTTATTCAACCGTGCTGCGCTCCAGCACTCAGGGAAGAGCCGGATTCTCCATGGAGTTCTCCCATTATGAAGAGAGAAATATCGCTTCTTAAGGAATGGAAGACTATCTTGAGGAGAATTGCCCATGAATGATGAATATGTTCTGGAAGCTCTGAAAGACATCGCCAAAAAAATAGCCGGCCTTAAAGAATTCCACGCTGCCGTTATCCTTCAAACCATCGAGGATTATGAGCGCGAGGGAGTGGATATACTGTTTATCGAACAGCAGAAGGCTCAGCTAAAAAAGGTTTATCAACAAATCGATGATTTGGAGGCTCGAGGGAAGAGACTGATGGAACGTTTATAAATCCGGCCTCGTTTTATCATTTATTAAAGCGGCCTAAAAAAATAGCAATGAATTAGAACCGGCAGTGTAACACATTTGCCGGTTATTTATTTTTCCGATTTGCCTGTGCGAATTGTTGACATATGCTCATAATAATCTTATACTTCAATTATAAATGACATATGTCAATAACCCAAAGGAGGGAGTAATATGCCGCGAAGAGATGGAACTGGCCCAGCTGGCCAAGGCTCGGGCGGCGGCGGTGGACGCCGGTCGGGAATGGGATCTGGCGGGGGCGGAAAAGGAAGGCGGGCTAATTCAGCCCAATTGGATTTTTGTCAATGTCCCAATTGCGGGAACAAGGTACCCCATCAAACCGGGAGACCCTGTAATCAAGAGAAGTGTCAGCAATGTGGCTCGACCATGGTCAGAGCATAGCTATTTAAGAAAGGGGAGATAATCATGCCAGGCAGAGATAGAACAGGACCGTTGGGACAAGGTCCCATGACGGGAAGAGGCTTAGGACTGTGTGCTGCCGGAGTCAACGTGCTTAGATGCGGGGTGCGGGCAGGCAGGGGCCTAAGGCGGGGAATTGGGTTGGGGCCCCAACTTGGAATGGGTCCGGGTTTTGGCTGGGGGCTTGGAAGGAGCCTGGGCAGAGGACTGGGCTGCGGTATGCTCCTGGGATTAGGGGCAGGTTATGGGTGCATGCGGGGAATGCGCAGGAACCTCGAAGATAAAAACCGGACGGAAGCAGAATTGCTGCAGGAACAAAAGAAACGCCTGGAAAGCAGGTTGGAAGCGCTGAACAAACAAATAGAAGACTTGGCTGGGGAAGACCGGTAGTTTATGGTTTAAGTTTTTGTTTATTAATGAGGAGATATTTATTATGCCTAGACCTAGGAAATGGAGAAAAGTATGCTGTATGCCGGGAAGCGACCGGTTTGGTCCGCTGAACAGGTCTTTTGACCAGGATTACAGCGTGGTTATGTCAGTGGAAGAGTACGAAACTATACGGCTGATTGACCTGGAGGGCTTCACCCAGGAGCATTGTGCAGAAAGGATGAATATTGCCCGCACTACCGTTCAGAAAATCTATAATGATGCCCGGCAGAAATTAGCGGACTCGCTGGTAAACGGGAAAGCATTAAAGATCGAAGGCGGGGATTACCAGCTCTGTGACGGTTTGGAGGAAGTATGCGACTGTGGAGGGTGCCTGCGCCACCGGCACGGGCGGAAAAATTCAGAAGAAACCAATTTGAAGCGTGAGGAGGACCAGTAATGATCATTGCCATTCCCGTTGACGACCAGTCTTCAGAAAATAAGGTTTGCGTATCTTTTGGCCGGGCGCCTTATTTCCTGATTTATGATACTGAAAACGGAAGTAAGAGTATTATCCATAACAGCGCCGCATCCAGCCAGGGTGGGGCCGGGATCAAGGCAGCCCAGACGGTAGTCGACAGCAGGGCTGAAGCAATATTGACACCCCGCTGCGGCGAAAATGCCGCCGAGGTAATTAATGCTGCCGGTATTAAGATATTTAAGACTATCAGTGATTCCATTTCCGAAAATATTAACGCATTTAAAGAAGGCAAACTAGAGAGCCTGGATAATATTCATCCCGGGTTCCATGGCCGAGGAGATCAGTAAAATGAAGATCGCAGTTTTGAGCGGCAAGGGCGGTACGGGCAAGACATTGCTATCCGTAAGCCTGGCTGCGGTTGCCGGTAAATCGACCTACATCGACTGCGATGTAGAAGAGCCCAACGGCCATCTTTTCTTTAAACCGGCTGATATTGAGTCGGAAAAGATAGCTATCCGAATTCCGGCGGTGGACCAGCAACTCTGTAATGGATGCCGGGTATGCACTGACTTCTGTAAATTCAATGCTCTGGCGTACATCCGTGATGAACTGCTGATTTTTGAGGAGGTCTGCCATTCCTGCGGCGGATGTGTACTTTTGTGCCCTTTGCATGCTCTTTCCGAAAGGGATAAGGTTATTGGCGAAATCCGCCGGGGCGTTTCCGGAGACGTAAAGGTAATCAGCGGAATTCTCAACATCGGAGAGGCTTCCGGGATACCGGTGGTAAAAAGGCTCTTGCATGACATCCCTGCAGGAAATACGTTCATTGATTGTCCTCCCGGGAGCGCTTGTATTGTCATGGAGAGTATTAAGGACGCGGACTACTGTATCTTTGTTGCTGAACCAACCCTTTTTGGGGTGCACAACTTAAATATGGTGTATGAACTGGTTAAAATATTCGGCAAACCTCATGGTGTGGTACTGAACAAGTGCCTGCCGGGCGGGAATCCAGCGGAAGAGTACTGCCGGGACAAAGGCATCAAGGTTTTAGGAAAAATCCCCTTTGATCAAGACCTGGGGATCATGAATTCCAATGCATTGATTGCGGCCAGGGAGGATGAAGGCTGGAGGGAAATATTCAAAACCTTGCTGCAGAATGTGATGGAGGAGGTGCACCATGAAGCAGCTGTTGATCCTAAGCGGTAAGGGAGGGACCGGTAAAACGACCATGGCGGGTGCCTTCATTAAACTGGCGAGTGCCCGGGTTTATGCCGATTGCGACGTGGACGCACCCAACCTGCACCTGGTACTTAAACAGTGGTCTGAACCCAAACGGACAGATTACTACGGTATGCCCAAGGCATCTATTGATGCGGATTTGTGTAGCGAGTGTGACCTTTGCCGGCAAAACTGCCGTTTTGAAGCTATTAAGGATGATTATCGGGTGGACTTCTTTGCTTGTGAGGGGTGCGGTGTCTGTGAAGCCATTTGCCCGGTTAGAGCGGTATCACTAATTCCAGCCGTAGCGGGGGAGCTTATGCTGTATCGTAATGATCACGTTTTCTCGACCGCTCAGCTGAAAATGGGCAGCGGTACCTCCGGGATGCTGGTCACCGAGGTAAAAAAGCAGATGAAATCAGTGGTATTGTATACCGATCTGGCGATCATTGATGGTTCGCCGGGGATAGGCTGCCCGGTCATAGCTTCCCTCAGTGGGGTGGATATGGTCTTGATTGTGGCTGAACCATCGGTTTCCGGGATCAGCGATATGGAGCGCATTGTTAAGACGGCGCAGCAATTTCAGACCAGGATTGCGGTTTGTGTCAACAAATATGATACCAACCTGGTAAAAACCCAGGAAATAGAGTCGTTCTGCCACCAAGCAGGTTTGCCTTTAGTGGGGCATATTCCCTACGACCCTGAAGTCATCATTGCTGTTAACGAAGGACGGAGCATTGCCGACCGGGATTGCATAGCCGGGCAGGCAGTCCGGGAAGTGTTTTGCCGGACCATTTCAACATTGCTCCAGGATAATTAAATAAAAAATAGCCGGATTTCAGCTGCCGGTCAGGCAGTGGAAATAAAATTAATTGTGAAAAAGGAGATTAGAAGAGTGAGCGACACATGCAGTCAAACTTGCAGCAGTTGCGGCGAGGAATGCGCCGACAGAAAAGAACCAATGGATTTTTCCGAAAAACCTCATGAGTTGAGCAGTATTAAGAAGGTAATCGGTATTGTCAGCGGCAAGGGGGGAGTGGGTAAATCCCTGGTCACCTCGATGCTGGCAGTTACCATGAGCCGGAGGGGCTATAGATGTGCCATTCTGGATGCTGATATAACCGGACCGTCCATACCCAAAGCCTTCGGTATAAAAGATAGAGCTACCGCCAATGCCATGGGTTTGATGCCGGTTCACAGCCAGACCGGCATAGATATCATGTCCACCAACCTGCTGCTCGAAGATGAGACTGACCCGGTAGTTTGGCGGGGACCTATCCTGGCTAATACGGTTAAGCAGTTCTGGAGCGACGTTATCTGGTATGACATTGATTATATGTTCGTCGACATGCCGCCCGGAACCGGCGATGTACCACTGACGGTTTTTCAGTCCCTGCCGGTGGACGGGATAATCGTTGTCACTTCTCCCCAGGAACTGGTAGGCATGATTGTCTCCAAAGCGGTTAAAATGGCGGAAGTAATGCACGTCCCGGTGCTGGGCCTGGTCGAGAACATGGCTTATTTCCAGTGCCCGGACTGCGGCCGGCAGCATCAAGTCTTCGGTGACAGTCATATTGACCAAATAGCAGATAAATACAACCTGAAAGTACTAGCCAGGCTGCCGATCAGCCCGGAGATTTCCAAATTGTGCGACCAGGGGCGGATCGAGTTTTTTGCCGGCGATTGGCTGGACAATGCAGCGAATATTTTAGAAAACGATGGAGGAAAGAAAATGAAAATAGCAGTTGCCAGTGAAAACACAATGGTTACCGAACATTTCGGGCATTGCATTAACTTCAACATTTATGAAACTGAAAATGGACAAATAACTAAAAGTCAATCCATCCCCAACCCGGGACACCGGCCTGGCTTTTTACCGAATTTCCTGCATGATCTGGGAGTCAATGTAATCATCTCAGGAGGCATGGGTGGCGGTGCGATTGATATCTTCAATGAAAAAGGTATTGAAGTGATCGTGGGTGCCAGCGGCAGCGCTGAGCAAGCAGCCACTGCATATCTGCAGGGTAAGCTGATATCCACCGGATCGGTTTGCCATGAACACCAGCACCATGATGAGTGCGGGCATATGTAAGACAGCCTCTCCTTAAACAGTATCAGAAATTACTACTGCAATATTAAACGGGCGAGGGGAGAGGAAGATAGTGAAGGCCGAAGTGGACAAGGATATATGTACGGGTTGTGGATTATGTATGGAGGAGTGCCCGGTTGAGGCGATAAAACTTGAAGACGAAATAGCGGTTGTAAGTGATGACTGCATTGAATGCGGAATATGTACAGATGTATGCCCTGTAGGGGCAATCTCACTAGAATTATAACCAATTTGCGGGTAATATAAAGCCATAATATTTCTACCAGATTCTGTTTCCTGCTTATTCATGGGGCAATTATACCGATAAGCAGGAAAGAACCTAGGGGTGAACAATGTTTACTTTCAGCTTATATTTGTTGTGCTTTGTACTTCTGGGTGTATCCCTGGCTAAGGATAGAGCTAAGACTCTAATGGCCCTGCAACAGGCCTGGAAATCATTCGAGAATATGCTCCCCCAATTCCTGTCCATATTTATTGTGATAGGATTGACGCTGGCAGTACTTAGTCCAGCCACTATATCCAGATTTATTGGGCAGCAGTCGGGATGGGGCGGGGTTGTAATCGGATCCTTAATCGGATCTGTTACATTGATTCCCGGATTTATAGCTTTTCCTTTGGCGGCGGCCTTACTTCAAAGCGGCGCCGGCTATACCCAAATTGCAGTTTTTATTTCAACTTTGATGATGGTGGGCATTGTCACCCTGCCCTTGGAGATTCAGTACTTTGGAAAGAAAGCCGCCCTGACACGAAATTCATTGGCCTATGTTTTCTCTTTTGTTGTGGCCATAATTATTGGATTGGTGTTGACATGAAGGCACTAATAAAACGTTACAGGTTATTTTTAGGACTCTTATTAGTGAACCTTATAGTACTCGGATTATGGCCGGAGTATGGACAAAAATCCGTAAAAATCACAGGCAGCAACCTGTTGGAGATGCTTTCCGTTCTGCCGCCTATCTTTATTTTCATAGGCCTGTTGGATGTGTGGGTGGAACGCGAGACTATGATGCAATTCATGGGAGAGAAATCCGGGCTGGTAGGCGTGTTGGCAGCCTTCCTTCTAGGGTCAGCCGCGGCTGGCCCACTTTATGCGGCGTTTCCTATTGCCGCCATTTTCTTAAAAAAAGGATGCAAATTTTCTAATGTCCTAATTTTCATTGGTGCCTGGTCAACCACCAAGATACCGATGCTGCTGTTTGAAACGTCTGCTATGGGCTGGAGGTTTATGTTAACCAGGTTTTTGGTAGACATACCCGGTATAGCGTTAATAGCCTATTTTACAGAGAAGCTGCTCAGTAAAGATGAAATACAAATAATTTACGGCAAATCAGTCTCTGGAACGCAGTCTTAATCATGCCACAATGTGGGATAGTATCGGCACCCGCAGAGGTAAAGTGCCCTAGGGTGACTTTTTTTCACGGTTCGCTTGTATATTGACGTCTCTGACACGCTAAGATCCGCTGCTAGAACAGCGGGTCTCCTTTTTGGGCTGTGAAATAAATAAGGGATTACTTAAACTGAACGGTGTTAGCCAGGTTGTTTAATTCATCCATCGATATATTCCCGGTATAGGTCACAGTTTTCATCTGGTCATCGACCAGGATCCAGCGGGAAAAGGCATTGATCCCAGACGCCCGGGTTTCGGTCAGGGACTGGTTTTGAGCAGAAGGTTCAACAAAGGGCTCTACAATTATCTTCACTCTGATCTGGCCATCAAGGCTGGCATAATCGTAAACGGTCTTACTGCTGCTGGTGATATCCACCTGCTGCAGCTGAAGATTTTCGGGAACGTTCACCGGGGTGGGAACTGGCTCGAGGTTTTCCGTCACAGTATTGTTTACCGCGGTTGGATCAGGAGCAGTAAGAATTTTAGCGTCTGGTATGGAAGCCGGGCTCCTATCGTTAAGGGCAGCTGCTT
>JAXDBN010000052.1:0-13744 GCA_034678805.1 Syntrophomonadaceae bacterium | reverse complement strand
TCTCCGGGGAGCACTGCAATTTTATACATTGGTTCTCTCCTTTCGGACTCTGCTATTGTTTGGTGTCTTTAACATAGTTTATCAAACCGCCCCGGGCCATGATTTCCTGCATGAATTCCGGGAAGGGGGTAGCCTTATATATCTCACCGGTCCTAAGGTTGCGGATCTGACCGCTTTCCAGTTCGACCTCGATTTCGTCACCTTCCTGGATAGCCGCTGCGGCTTCCGGGGACTCCAATATGGGCAGGCCGATATTTATGGCATTACGGTAGAATATCCGCGCAAATGAATCAGCCACCACGCAAGCCACACCAGCACCTTTGATGGCGATGGGAGCGTGTTCGCGTGAGCTGCCGCAGCCAAAATTCTTCTCAGCTACGATTATATCCCCGGATTTGACCTTATTGGGGAAGTCAGCATCGGCATCCTCCATACAATGGCGGGCCAGTTCGTCCGGATCAAAAGTATTCAGATAACGGGCTGGGATAATCGCGTCAGTATCGACATTGCTGCCGAATTTATATACTTTGCCGGTAAATTTCATTTTCTTATACCTCCCATGGCGGGGTGATCTTACCTTTAACAGCGCTGGCAGCGGCTACCGCCGGGTTGCTCAGGTAAACCTCGCTCTCCGGATGTCCCATGCGGCCTACGAAGTTGCGGTTGGTAGTGGCCAGAGCCTTTTCCCCTTTGGCCAGTATACCCATATGTCCGCCTAAACACGGCCCGCAGGTGGGAGTACTAACCGCTGCCCCAGCTTCGATAAACGTCTCAATATAGCCGCGCCGTAAGGCTTCCAGATAAATGGCCTGGGTTCCGGGCAGGATGATCAACCGTAATCCGGAATAAACCTTATGGCCTTTTAAAATTTCCGCTGCTGCCGCCAGATCTTCGATACGGCCGTTAGTACAGGAACCGATTACTACCTGGTCCAGCCAGACTTCGCCCGCCTCACTTACCGGGCGGGTGTTCTCGGGAAGATGCGGGAACGCTACCACCGGTTCCAACTTTGATACATCATATTCAATGGTCTGCACGTAAACCGCATCCGGGTCTGATTGGTATATCCGATAGGGACGTTGAGCCCGGTCTTTAACATACGCCAGGGTTATCTCATCGGCAGCAATGATGCCGTTTTTACCACCTGCTTCAATAGCCATATTAGCCATCGCAAAGCGATTATCCATGGACAGGCGGCTAATCGCCTCACCGGTAAACTCCATCGACATATAGCGGGCTCCATCCACACCGATGTCACCTATCGCATGCAGGATGAAGTCCTTGCCGCCTACCCAGCGGGGGGCAGTGCCATAATAAACAAACTTGATACTCTCCGGTACTTTGAACCATGCCTCACCGGTGGCCATGGCTGCCGCCATGTCGGTTGAACCGACTCCGGTGGCAAAGGCACCCAGAGCCCCATAGGTACAGGTATGAGAGTCGGCGCCGATAATCAAATCGCCAGGTACTACCAGCCCCTGTTCCGGCAGCAGGCAGTGTTCAATCCCCATTTGTCCTATTTCAAAGTAATTCTTGATTCCCTGCTGACGGGCAAAATCCCGTACTATTTTGGCCTGCTCGGCGGATTTTATATCCTTGTTAGGGGTAAAATGGTCCGGGACCAGCACAATGCTATCCGGGGCAAAAACATGATCTCTCGCCAGTCTGCCAAACTCAGTAATAGCTACCGGCGCGGTGACATCATTGCCCAGGATGACATCCAGTTGGCAATTAAGCAGTTCTCCAGCTTCCACATGCTCTTTTCCGGCATGGGCAGCCAGAATCTTCTGGCTGATAGTCATTCCCATAAGTGTTCCTCCATTATGATAGATGTTTTATTCTTCGGAATTGAGCGTCATATCATAGTAGTATTTATTGATGGCATTAATGTAGGATTTGATGCTGGCTTCGATTATATCAGGGCTCAAGCCGCGGCCATTATATACTTTGTCGCCGATCTTGATGCGGGACTGTACCTCACCAAGGGCATCCTTTCCGGCGGATACGGCCTGTAATTTGTAATCAATCATTTTTCCGAAGATATCGGTTATTTTATCGACAGCATGACAGCCTGCCTCCACCGGGCCGTTCCCGGTTGCAGCCGCATAGAATACCTTTTCATCAATAGCCAGCCTGATAGTGGCGGTCGGCACCACGCTGGTTCCCGCGGTAATCTGCAGGTAGTCCAACTTGAAACGTTCCGGTACTGCCCTGGCCCGGTCCTTGATTAAGGCGTGCAGGTCGTCATCACTAATCTCCTTCTTCTTGTCCGCAATCTGCTTGAAGCCCACAAAGGCACGGCCCAGCTCCTCATCGTCCAGGTTGTACCCCAATTCCTTCAAACGCTTGTTAAAGGCATGGCGGCCGGAATGCTTACCCAGCACCAGGTTGCTCTTGAATACACCCACCAGCTCGGGACTCATTATTTCGTAAGTGGTTCTCTCTTTTAATACCCCATCCTGGTGAATCCCTGACTCATGCGCAAATGCATTGTCACCCACAATAGCTTTGTTAGGTTGAATCACCATTCCGGTCAAACCGCTGACCAGCCGGCTGGTACGGTAGATTTCCCGGTAGTTGATATTAATATTCTTCTGATAAAAAGATTTCCGGGTGTAAAGAGCCATTATGATCTCCTCCAGCGAGGCATTGCCGGCCCGTTCCCCTATACCGTTTACCGCACACTCGATCTGACGGGCGCCGTTGACTACCCCGGCCAGGGAATTGGCTACCCCCATCCCCAGGTCGTCATGGCAATGAACACTGATAATGGCCTTATCAACATTAGGTACCCGCTCCATGCAGGTGCGTATGAACTGCCCGAAGTCCTCCGGAACCGCATACCCTACCGTATCAGGCAGATTGACCACGGTAGCCCCTGCATCTATAACTGCCTCGATTACCTGGGCGAGATAATCGATATCACTGCGGGAGGCATCTTCGGCGGAAAACTCCACATCAGGGCAATATTTCTTGGCATACCGAACTGCATCCACCGCTTGATGCAGAGCCTGCTCCCGGCTTATCTGCAGCTTGTGCCGGAGGTGAATATCCGAAGTCGCTAAAAAGGTATGAATGCGGGGAGTCTCAGCATACTTGAGGGCTTCCCAGCCACGATCTATATCCATCGGCATCGCGCGGCATAATCCGGTTATTATCGGACCTTTCACTTTTTGGGCGACGGTTTTAACTGCTAAAAAATCACCCGGGGAAGAGATCGGGAACCCGGCCTCAATTACATCCACACCCAGATTAGCCAGCTGATAAGCAATCTCTAACTTTTCTTCTACATTCAGGCTGACCCCCGGCGATTGTTCACCATCACGCAGGGTGGTATCAAAAAGGTAAACCCTGTTAGTATCACCCATAATAAACCTCCATTCTATCTCCCGGCAGCCCGGAAATGGAATTTTCCTCTTCCGAGCCACCGCCACCTAAGACAAGTACTATTTGGTTTCTTTCAGCCAGGGCATCATACCCCGTAATTCAGCGCCAACTTCTTCGATTAAATGTTCCCGGTTCTGCCGTTTAAATGCATTGAACTGGGGACGGCCAACCGTATTCTCTAACAACCAGTTCTTGGCGAAGACACCGTTTTGGATATTCTCCAGTGCTTCCTCCATTGCCCAGCGCACGTCTTCATTTATAATCTGTGGGCCTACGGTATAGTCTCCCCACTCAGCCGTATCGCTGATGGAATAGCGCATGAAGCTCATGCCGCCTTCGTACATGAGGTCGACGATCAATTTAAGTTCGTGCATACATTCGAAGTAAGCGATTTCCGGCTGATAACCTGCTTCTACCAGGGTCTCGAAACCGGTTTTAACTAACTGGGTTACTCCACCACACAGTACGCATTGTTCGCCAAACAGGTCGGTCTCGGTTTCTTCCATGAAGCTGGTCTCGATAACTCCGGCTCTAGTACAGCCGATTCCCTTGGCATAAGCCAAGCCCAGCTCTTTAGCAGCTCCGCTGAAATCCTGCTGTACGGCGATAAGAGCAGGAACACCGGCGCCCTTCTGATACATCCGGCGGACCAAATGTCCCGGGCTCTTGGGAGCAATCATAAAGACGTCAATAAAACTGGGCGGTACGATCTGGCCAAAATGAATGTTGAAGCCATGGGAGAAACCCAGTGCGTTACCCTCTTTAAGGTAAGGCTTGATTTCAGCATTGTAGACCCGGGCCTGGATTTCGTCCGGCAACAGGATCTGGATAATATCGGCAGCAGCTGCCGCTTCGGCCACGGTCATGGGAGTGATACCGGCCGCAATTACACTGTTCCATTCCTTTTCAGTAGCTTCATCGAAAGGTTTTCTCAGTCCGACAATAACGTTAACTCCGCTCTCGTGCAGGTTTTGCGCCTGGGCATGGCCCTGTGAACCAAATCCCATAACCGCCACAGTCTTACCTTTTAATAGGTCTAAATTAGCATCTGCATCATAATACATTTTCGCCATTTTTATATACCTCCTAAAATATTATTTTCTTTTCATATCTTCACTGGTACCGCGGACCATGGCTACCTTGCCGGTCCGTACCAATTCAATGATACCGAAGGGACGGAAGGAATCTTCCAGGGCATCAATCTTGCGTCTATCCCCAGTGGCTTCAACGATCAAGGAAGTCCGGCCGATATCGACTATCCGGGCTCTAAAGATATCTACCAGCTGGACTATATCAGCCCTGACATTATTGTCGGCTTTAACTTTAATTAACACCAGTTCCCTGTCAACCAAACCTTCGTGGGTTATATCCACAACTTTGATTACATCAACCAGTTTGTAGAGCTGTTTGCTGACCTGCTCTATCACCGTGTCATCCCCTTCGACCACGATGGTCATCCTGGAAATGCCAAGATCCTCAGTCGTCCCTACCGTCAGGCTTTCAATGTTGTAGCCCCGGCGGCGGATCAGGGTAGTTACCCGGGTTAGCACCCCGGGACGGTTCTCTACGGTAACTGCCAGAGTATGTTTATTCATCGAGATCACCTCCCAACATGTTCAAGAGTGACTCTCCGGGGGGAACCATGGGATAAACCCCAGCCTCCCTTTCCACCTGGAAATCAATTATAACCGGGCGGTCAGTGACCTTCATGGCCTCCAGGAGTACCCCTTCCACATCCTCGGTCCGGTTAACCCTCATTCCAACCGCCCCGTAGGCTTCGGCCAATTTAACGAAGTCCGGCTGGTGGCTCATATCGGTGTAGGAGTAACGGCCCTCGTGGAACAGCTCCTGCCACTGCCGCACCATACCCAGGTACTGGTTGTTGAGGATACAAATTATAACTGGAATCCTATACTGCACAGCAGTGCCCAGTTCCTGAATATTCATTTGAATGCTGCCGTCCCCGGCAATATCGAAAACATGCTTATCAGGCCGGCCCACCTTGGCCCCGATAGCGGCCGGAAATCCAAAGCCCATAGTACCCAGCCCTCCCGAACTAACAAAAGTACGGGGTTCTTTAAATAGATAATATTGGGCGGTCCACATCTGGTGCTGCCCAACCTCGGTAGCTATGATAGCATCACCCCTGGTCAGGTCATAGATCTTTTCCACAATATGCTGCGGCATTATCCTGCCTTCACTGGGTTTCCCGTAACGAAGCGGGAATTCATCTTTCCATTTCGAGATTATATTGTGCCATTCGGTCATTTCCTCCACAGGCTGCAAGCGGGGCAGCAAGGCCTGCAGTGCTTCCTTGGCCTCAGCCACGATAGGGATATGTACCGCGGTATTTTTACCAATCTCAGCCGCATCGATATCGATATGAATCACACGGGCATTGGGAGCAAAGGTCTCCAGCTTGCCAGTAACCCGGTCATCAAACCTAACTCCAACTGCGATCAGTACATCACATTCACCAATAGCATAGTTGGCATAACGGGTACCATGCATACCTAACATACCCAGGGCAAGATAGCTGGTCCCTGGAAATGCTCCCATTCCCATCAGGGTAGTGGTGACCGGTATGCGGCACTTTTCCGCCATTTCTTTCAATTCTTCGGAGGCATCGGAAGCGATAACCCCGCCGCCGGCATATATAACTGGTCTTTGGGCCTTGTTGATGGCATCCGCAGCAGCTACGATCTGGCCCGAATTGACTCCTTTCATTACCCGGTAGCTCCGTAGTTTGACCTCGCTGGGATCAGGTTCAAAATCTATCTCCCTGGCCATGATATCCTTGGGCAGATCCACAACCACCGGCCCGGGTCGGTTAGTCCTGGCGATATAGAATGCTTCCTTGATTACGCGTTCCACATCCTCAGTTCGTTGCACCTGGTAGCTGTGTTTGGTAATGGGGAGGGTAATGCCAGTAATGTCAGCCTCCTGGAAGGCATCCTTACCGATAAGCGCAGATGCTACCTGCCCGGTCAGACATACCAGGGGGACCGAATCCATATTGGCTGTCGCTATACCGGTAACCAGGTTGGTTGCTCCGGGTCCCGATGTAGCCAGACATACACCCACTTTTCCGGTTGCCCGTGCATATCCGTCGGCAGCATGCGCTGCTCCCTGTTCATGACGAACCAGGATATGCCTAATTGGGGAATCGTATAGGGCATCGTAAATCGGCAGGACGGTTCCACCCGGATAGCCGAATACTACCTCGACTCCCTCCTGTTGCAGGCAGTGCAATAAAATATCGGCTCCTTTTAATTTCACACCCTTCACCTCCGAATAAATTTATCATTAAGATTGGGAAAAACAATATAATGAATCCTTAAATATGGTTGCCGACTATTTTGTTTGGTTTGCTGGAGTGAATCCACATTAAATGCCGGTTTCAGGCTGGATTCTAAACTTATGCTTGGGGACTTAACACTAGATGGTAATTTTTGTAATTAGAAAAGCGGGCTTTTGATGGCCCGCTTGTAATCTCTCCAGAGGCAATTACTTCTTGAAAGTAGCCCCGGTGCTGGCTGATTGAACCATCTCTGCATAACGCTTCATATATCCGGTTTTAATATTGGGTTCGGGTTTTACCCACCGGCTCCGCCGGTTGGTTAGCTCATTATCATCTACCATAAGCTGCAATCGATTACCGGGAATATCTATACTAATAATATCCCCTTCTTCTACCAGAGCGATAGTCCCTCCAGAAGCGGCTTCCGGAGATACATGACCAATGGATGCACCCCGGGTTGCGCCGGAAAATCTGCCGTCGGTTATGAGAGCTACCTCCCGATCCAGACCCATACCAGCTATAACTGAGGTGGGAGTCAGCATTTCCCGCATCCCCGGCCCTCCTTGCGGCCCCTCATAACGAATTACAACAACGTCACCTGCCTTGATCTTCTGCCCCAAAATAGCCTGGACGGCCTCTTCTTCACTGTTAAAGACCCGGGCGGGTCCCTGATGCTGCATCATTTCAGGATCTACTGCGCCTTTTTTGACTACTGCTCCCTCCGCAGCCAGGTTGCCGAATAGGATAGCCAGACCCCCACTGGCATTATAGGGATTATCCAGGGGGCGTATTACCTCCTGGTTTAGTATCGGGGTATTGGCAATATTTTCGCCCAACGTAGCACCAGTGACAGTCATAACTTTTTTACTGATCAGATCTCGTTTACTTAGCTCATTATATATCGCCTGGACTCCCCCCGCCCGGTAGAGATCCTCCATATGATGGAATCCAGCCGGACTTATTTTGCACAGGTGGGGGGTGCGCTCACTAATTTCGTTAAACATATTCAGATCTACTTTAACTCCAGCTTCATCAGCTATGGCCAGCAGGTGCAGGACCGAGTTGGTCGAACAGCCAATGGCATTATCCATGGTAATGGCATTTATAAACGCTTCCGGGGTCATGATGTCCAAAGGACGAATGTTTTTGGCTAACAGTTCCATAACCTGCATACCAGCCCGCTTGGCCAGTCGAATCCGTTCAGAATAAACCGCCGGAATTGTGCCATTGCCAGGCAGAGCCATGCCCAGAGCTTCGGTCAGGCAATTCATGGAGTTGGCCGTAAACATACCGGAACAGGAACCACAGGTGGGACAGGCCTGCTCTTCGCGATAGGCCAGCTCTTCCATACTGATCTTACCAATAGCTGCCTCTCCAACTCCCTCAAATATCTGGGTAACACTTATGGCTTTCTGGTTGGATATCCCGGCCAGCATTGGCCCCCCGCTGATAAAAATAGCAGGCAGGTTTAACCGGGCTGCCGCCATGAGCATTCCCGGTACTACTTTGTCGCAGTTGGGGATAAACACCAGGGCATCAAACGCATGGGCGATAGCCATGATTTCCACTGAATCAGCTATCAGTTCCCGACTCCCCAAGGAATATTTCATACCTATATGATTCATGGCAATGCCATCACAAACTGCTATGGTCTGGAATTCAAAGGGGGTCCCCCCTGCCATCCGTACCCCGGCTTTGACAGCCTGGGCTATCTTATCCAAATTGATATGGCCAGGTACAATATCATTAAAGGAATTGACGATACCAATAAAAGGACGTCTTACTTCCTCATCGATTAACCCCAGAGAGTTGAACAGCGACCGATGCGGTGCCTTTTCTAATCCTTGTTTGACTAAATCGCTCTTCATGTTTTTCCCCCCTAAACTAATTTTACATCAATCGGACTTAAATTGATTTCTCAAGCCTTAAAAAAGTATACAAAAAACCCCCCGTCCTTCATCAGGGACGAGAGGTTAAATCCCGCGGTACCACCCTGCTTGCCGCACTCCATGGAGTACAACCGCTTACAGCACAAATTGCCTTGATTATTGTGCTAACTTGGTAACGGACTTGTTCGTCCGGCTCCACCTACTGGGTCCAGTTGTATACCTGGACGGTTCAGATAGCAGCTCCAGAATGAGCAACCTGCGAGAATATTGATGCCGGTTTCCAGCTTACCCGGCTCTCTGGTATCAATCCAATCACGCAGGCATTTTCCTTCACAGCCATTTTAATAATATGTGAGGTAGTATACTGTAATTTTTATGGGATTGTCAAGAACAATCTCCTAAAATTCGCCTTCCTTCTTAAGGTTTAATTTTCCTATGTATTCCTTGACCCCTATCTTTTTACGCTCTCCCCGGACCCGCCGCTGCTGTTCCTTTTGGGTGATGTGCTTGAACATGGTCCATAGAAGCCTGGTGCCCTCCTCAGTCTGGCAAGCCTCGGATGGAGTCATCCCGCTTAAGATGGCGAAGTGGGAGTTGTACCATTTATTCAGGTACATCTCCTTGAGATGAGCCTCTAATTGCGGATACATGCGCTTGACATCAGGGGTTAAAACCTCGAAAAGCCCATCTTCTCTGATTTCCAAACCGTCAAATTCCAGGGCTTCATACATACCCTCTTCGAAAAACTGCCGAACTGAACTAATATCTTTATCTCCAAAAGCCGACACGGTTACCCAATTAGGACCAACGATATACTCCGCCATAAATCCCGGGTAGCGCTGGGAACCATCATATTGGTAGATTGCCTGCAATTGGCAAGGTAAGTCTATTCTTAAGCCGTGTAAATCCTCCAGGCGGGCCAGTACCTCATGACGGTCTTTGACTGCGTAACGAGCGGTTATAAAACGCATACCGTCTTCAAAAGCCAGATCATCGCATGCATCCAGCAGGATATCCTCAAATTGCAGATAGCGCCCGCTGAGGTAACTATAGGCAGTGCTCAGACTGAGTTCATACTCACCCCGCGATGCCAGTGGATAGGGGCTCTCCATTGTAAACAGGGAATGCAGATCCTCCAGGGTATCCGGTTGCTGGGTTATTACTACGAATTCGTCACCGTTTACGACCAAATCCGCAATTACCCCACTCATAAAGGTCACACCGTGATTATAGTCATCCTCATAACAGGTAATACGCATGTGCATGCCGTAGGGCAGCTCCTCAACTTCCCGGATATTATCGACCCGGTCCAACACTTCAAAGAGGTCATCAACATTGAGTATCTCGTACACCCGGCAATACACTATTATTGAGAAGGGATCAGCATACGAGCCGGATTCCAACTTCTCAGTGCAAGTCTGGGCAAGATTGACGATCAGCCAATTCCCGTTTAAATCCCGGGATACGGTGAATAGGTATTCGCTGCGATATACCTCACGCTCGTGCAATGTTATGGAATGGCCGGTCAAGGTCAGGGTATTGTGGGATCCCCTGATTTCCTCAGCTCTGCCCTCCAGGAGCAAAGCACCCGGTTTTATAATCCGATTAATAAGCTGGAGAAGCATAGCTTGAGAAAAACTTTTCTCGTCCGAAATCGAAAATAGGTAGTTAAAATCCTGGCAACGCAGGGAATGAAAAAAACTGTTGACCAACTGCCGGGGAGCCAGTTTAGGGGAAAGCCGCCGTAGTACAGTGTTGATATTAAGATCGTCTAATTCGATGTTATCGTCGAGATATTTCTGGTAAAGAAATCTGCCCAGTGCCGGCCGGCTCATAAAGCGAACGTTAAATCTGTAGGCATCGGCAATCAGCATACATGTTTCTATGTAATCAACTTCCACCAAATCGGCCTGATTCAAGCGGTCCTGCTCATACTGATCCACCTTCATATCATCAATAACAAAGAAACTATGGACACCATCCGCACTGAAAGCCAGGAAGAAGCACTCCACGTACAAGCGGCCGTTGTCTTTCTGCCAGGCAACGTCTATGGTCATGCGCCCGGTATGGCGGCTGGCGCTGGCAAAAGAGCGGTAAAACTCCCCCCTCTCCTGGGGAGGAAAATGGGGCTGCAAACCAGCCAGGTTGTATTTAGCCAGGGCCCGGCTGCACACTTTTTCGAACTCCCTGCCATACTCGTCCTGGATCAGTTTAAAGAAATTCACTACCGCTTGACTGCGAAAAGAAGAAAGACCTTCGATGACATCGGCCCTGGCATCAAACGGAATATCCTCAATAATTTCCAGAATCGAAAGACAGCCTTCGTTGGTCTTGATAAATTTCGATATATCCCCGACCAGCGGTTTAAGCATAGCGCGGGGCATGTTTACCTTTTTATAATTTTTCATATTTAACCTCAAAAAACCTAAAACCAATTAATATTGTCTCTAATTTACCATTTTGCCGCTACGAAGGCAAATCCCTTGTTCCTCCATATTCAGTCATTCTTAAAACATAAATCCAGCTATAATAATTAATCTTCCGGCAAAAGATAAAGCAAAGGAGGGATTAAATATGATGAAAAGTCGTATAGGATTAAGCAACAAAACAGGCTTTAATTTCAAATCAATGTATTGGCCGATTGCATTTATCAACGGCCTGTTTTTCGGAGGGCTGGCTCTGCGGAAGATAAGGCAGTACTGGGAGGGCGGACCCACGGACTAACCGCCCCCCTCCTTTCAAATTCTTTAAGGATAGGATCTGTCAATAAGCAGAAGCTATCCTTTTTTTATCTTTTGGTAAGATATAGACTGCTTATTGGCGACAGGCTGTTAAGGTCATTGGCCTTGACCATGGCTGGCGAGAGAGTATATAAAGTATCCCCTATATAGAGGCCTCGTTCGATATTCAGGTTACTGTTATACCAGCTGTCCCCAGCTTTCAAATAATCATCACCACTGAGGTGAGTAATCCGTCCCCTTAGCTGTAAACCATTATTCACATCGATGTTATATACATAGTAACCCTGGTAAGCAAAACTGCCATAAGCAGGGAATGGCTGCTCCTGAGATGCGGAATCCTGGCGCACTTCCATCACCGTAACCGGAAATCCCATCAGGTTCTTGGCGGCTGAAAACATCAGGGCCTTATGGTTGTGCAGCAGCTCGGAATCAGTCCCGCGATCCCCGATCACTACTTTACTGATCTCCACCGGATTGGTGACATCGGTGACATCGAAAAGGGCTACTTTCATGCCCTGGTAAAAAGCCATACTTTGATCGCCCCAGCCTTTGGTTTCTATAGTATCCTTGCCGAAACCGATTATATGGTTTTCATCATAGGGATGCAAATAATCACTGTAACCAGGTATCTTGAGTTTGCCAAGGATTTTGGGTTGGTTGGCTTCACCAAGGTCGATTACAAAGAAAGGATCAACCTGTTTAAAGGTAACCATATAGGCCCGTTTTCCCATGAAGCGGGTTGAATAGATTCGCTCCCCCGGGGCAATGTTCTCCAGGCGCCCGCTTATCTGCAGACTGGGATCAAGAATATAAACATTGTTCGATGAAGTATACTGGTCATTTCTCCATACTTCCCCGCTGGTAGTAGCAATACGGAAATTCCCCTCATATTCATCCATGGAAAACTGGTTTAAGATCCGTCCCGGTACCTGACCCGAGCCAAAATATTCCACATGACCTGGCTGCATGGCAAATTTATAGACGGTAGTATAAGTCTGGGCAGGACGGTAAATGAGCTTTTCGCCCAATAAGGGCTGCACCGGATACTCATATTTATGCACCGCGACATAAAGATTTTGGGCCGAAGCATACACCTCCTGACCACTGCCCAGGAAGGTATCAACATCGGCTGGAGCAGAAGGTTTATTTAAATCGAGAGAGGCTACCATAAGGTAATTAGGGCTGACACAATCCGGGAAATATCTTATCTCCTCCAGTTTCTCGGCATGGATCTCACTCCCCTGGACCGAGTCGTGCCACACCGGGGTGATGTCATCCTGCTGCTGGATATAGTAATAGTTGAGATATTTATTGGTTAAGAGATAAAATGATGAGTCGATCTTGCGGGAGGTCAGATAACTGCCTTCCAGCTCCAGTTCACGTACCGGTATTGGATGGCTTTTATCAGCGATACTGTACACTGCAGCCCGGGTCATCTGGGTGTAGCGGATAGGAGGATATATTTGCACCTTGAAAGAATCTTCCTTGACATATGGCACCTGGGGGGAGATGGTCCCAATAACGATGAGATCATTCCCGTCTACATATAGATCAACTGGTTGAAATCCCGGATCGGGACTGACTATTGTCGAAACCAGTTCCATATTATTGGCTGGCTGAGCTTTGATAATATTTACCTTAAGGCCGTTGACCTGGTATATATAGGTCCCGTCAGTTTTAACCAGGTCAGCTTCATCTACTCCCTCGACCTGGAGGTTGGTAACGGAATAATCGCTGCTGTCATTAGCTCCCGCACCTGCCGCTTGCGGTACAGCTGCTTCGGCAGCAACTTTAGCGGTATCTGAAATACTGAGATCATTGTAACGCCCATAAGTCTGGGTTTGCTCCAGCAGTTTAAGCAGGTTTTCGTAGCTGCCCACCACCGGCAATTCCACTTTGGCCGAGGCCTCTGTCTGATTCAGACTGGATTGCTGGTAGGCGATGTCGGGCCAAAGTAATAAAGCTGCCACCATAACCGCTATAACCAGGAGTCTCCCTTTGCCCGCCGGTAATTTCATAATACCACTCCCCCACGATATTCTTATATCATGTATACGGAAGAAATTACCGGTTGCTTGCACTCATTAACTCTGGAAACTGACCTCATCCAATTTGCCCAGATCCGGGCTTGATCCAATTATAACCAGGGTATCGCCGGGAAGGATAATGTCATGGGCATGCGGGTTCATACGCACCTGTTCGTCACGGAGAATGGCTACTACGATTACGTTGCGAACCTCGCGCTGGAATACGTCTTTGATGGTTTTATTAGCTATGAGGGACTGCTCGGTGACCAATACCTCCCTTAATAAACTTTGATTTTCTTGCAATTACTCTTGTTTTCACAGTATCTCAATTTCATTAATGAAGCTAACTCCTCTTGATTAGTGCATCTTCTGCAATTTTAGGTGTTGATGAGCGTGGCC
>JAXDBN010000051.1:0-2629 GCA_034678805.1 Syntrophomonadaceae bacterium | reverse complement strand
CGGTAAATAATCACCGGGCACCCAGCATTTTGCAGTACTTTAGTGCTGACACTGCCCATTAACAACTGTTTCACCAGGGAACGGCCACGGTTGCCCATAATAATCAAATCATAGTTATTGGCTTCTGCAATCTCGATAATCTTCTCGCCGGGATCGTCGTACATTACCAGCATATCATCTGCGGTTTTCCCCTTTTGCTCAAAGATAGACCGGGTTTGTTCTATAATCTGCTGGCCGGCATTCCTCAGCTTGGATCTAATCATATCCTCGTCGGCTTGGGTTGGGTTTATTATGTGCTCTTCTTTTACCGCTTTGGCAATGCTTACTACCACCAGGAGAGTAACTGATTGTACTATCCCTCCGGCCAGAAGGTCAGAGGCGAATTCAGCCGCTGCCGTTGCGCTTGGTGAACCATCTGTAGGTACCAGGATTTTTTTGGACAACTTACTCAGCCCCTTCAACCCAATTTCCATCTAAAGATATTATTGCGAAAACTCGTGACCAAACTCGCATCCATCAAAATGATGTGATTATGGTGAGGTTCCTGACATCCTGGCTTCCTTTTCCTCGCATCCCTTGCAATATATGCAGTCTTCCTCCCGGCAAGGCTCGGCATGCACCAGGACATTTATCTGGGGTAAACAGCAACCCAATTCTTCTTCAACCTTGTCGCAAATCTCATGGACTTCGTCTATACTAAGACCGGTGCGCACCACCAGGTGCATATCTACATAACGGTCAGAACCAGACCGTCGGGTTCTCAAATCATGGAAACCAACCAATCCTTTAATATTGGCTTTTTCTATGGTATTGGCAATCTCGATCTCTTCTTCGTCCGACAGGCTGGCATCCATTAGCGGTTTAAAGGATTTGACAAATATCTCATATGCAGCGTGAATAATCAATAGACCTACGCCTACAGCAATGATCGGGTCCAGTATATCGATGCCGGTGATCCAGATCGCGCCCATACCAGCCAGCACGCCGATAGAGGTGTATACATCGGTGCGCAAATGCATGCCGTCGGCCTCCAGGGCTACCGATTCCAATTTTTTACCCTGGTCCAATAAAATTTGCGAAACGATAATGTTTACCACCGTGGCTGCGCCCATAACAATAACGCCCAGACCTGCATGCTCTACCTGGCCCCCGCTTGTGATTCTCTTGATAGCGGTTTCCAGTATCATTAGTGCCGCAATGAATATCAGCACCGCTTCGATGGAACCGGCGATGTTCTCCGCTTTGCCATGGCCAAAGCGATGTTCTTTGTCAGCTGGCTGGCCGGATATACGTACTGAGGTAAAGGCAATGACCGAGGAGACCAGGTCGATGGTAGAATGGATGGCTTCGGCAACTATACCAACTGAACCAGTAATCAACCCGGTTATAAATTTTCCGATTACCAGGATTGTATTGGAACAGACTGCTAATGCTTCAACCCGGGCTTTTGGATCTGACATAACGCTTTTATACCATTTGAGTACTGCCAACCAATCACCCCCTGATATAAAAAAAGCGGGATCTTTAATGCTTAATTAAAGTCCCGTGGTTTAATACCATTGCTCCTTAGAGCCCAGCTATAAGCCTGACCATGTAATTATTGAATTGATGTTATTGTCATGATCATAATATCATTTTCCCACCTTGTCAATCCTTCGTTTACGAGGTTTTGCGCCGCTGACTAATTGATTATAATGTAGATTCCAGACGATGCTTTGGGTAAAGAAGAAATTGTGCGATAATTTATATTGATTTTATTATCATCAGGAGGTTTTCAGGATGTCAACCAAGTTTATGGTACCATTGCGGGTCCGAAACTATCATATAGATTCCTATGGCCACGTTAATAATGCCCAGTATCTTATCCTGCTGGAAGAAGCCCGTACTCAGTTCATGGAGAATGCCGGTTGTCCGCTGGAAGGATTTATTGACAAAGGAATGCACATAATTGTAACGGAGATAGACATCAAATATAAGAAACCTGCAGTATTAGGGGACTACCTGGAGGTCTATATATGGCTGCCAGTGATGAGAAAAGCCAAGCTTACCTTCCAGCAAGAGATCAGACGGGCCAAAAGCGGAGAAGTAATAGCCTCTGCTGCAGTTTCTTGCGGCTGGCTCAAGGGTGACCAGGTTATACCCATTCCCCAGGATTTTCTTAATATTATGCAATCCTATTACATTCCTGATCAACCTAAAGACAGGTAGGAATAAAAGGACCGTTGGTTATCTATTATGAACAACCAACGGTTTTTCTTTATCTTTTGCTACTTACCATTACTCTCCAACTCAGCCGCCCGCACCTTGCGATCAGCCATGATAAGGCTGTTTAAGTACTCGGTTATCGATAAGCCATCCAAACGTGCTATGGCCTGCAGATAGTGAAACTCTTCCGGGGTAAATGCAATGTTAATCCGGGGCCTTGCCTGCGCCTCCCGTGCACTATCGTCCTTAGGGGGGCTTTCCATTCCTGCCTGGCTTCTTGGTTGATTACCTTTGGATCCCTCCTGCGCCTCAGGGGATGTAATGAATTTCATAGCTGGATTATCTTTAAAGCTTTTTCGGGCCATTGATCTGACTCCTCTCTAAAAATTCATCAACAAAATCCCTATAATCTTGAGCGACCTTG
>JAXDBN010000050.1:0-5704 GCA_034678805.1 Syntrophomonadaceae bacterium | reverse complement strand
TATCCGCCAAAACTGGAGGTAAAGAGGGTAGGAACCTGGATGTAGTCATCGCGGATGAAACCCACGAAATGAAAGACGATAGCCTGATAATGCCCCTTAAACAATCCATGTCCACAAAGGACGAGCCCTTGTTTATTGAGATTACGACAGAAGGATTCACTCAGGACGGGCATTTAGATACTACTCTGATTGATGCCCGGCGAGTTTTAAAGGGGGAACTCCTCCGGCCCAGGCAATTAATATGGCTTTACACGCAAGATAATGAGGCGGAAATCTGGCAGGATCGGAGAAGCTGGGTGAAATCTAATCCAAACTTAGGAGTATCCAAGAAATGGTTCTACTTAGATGGTTTGGTGGAGGAAGCCCGGACGAAAAGTTCTACCAGGGCATTTATGCTGGCGAAGGATTTTAACATTAAACAATCTTCCGCAGAAGCCTGGCTCCAGCAAGCAGAGATCATTAATATAGATGTTTTTGATCTAAAAGAATTTACCGGGGCATTCTATATATCGGGGAATGATTTTGCAGAGACAACAGATTTATGCGCTTCCTCCATATTACTGAGGAAACCCGGAGATTGTAAAATATATATTCACACCCGGTATTGGATTCCGGAGAACAAACTTAAAAATAGCCCGGACGATGTAGATTATAGAGCTTGGGAGAAAGAAGGGCTAATCACTATTGTCGCTGGAAATTCTGTGGAAAGCTCTATGATAGCCGATTGGCATTTTGATTTATTGAAGGAATACGATCTCAGGCCTTTTAAGTCTGGATATGACAACCGATTCGCAAAGGATTTCCAGAATCGTTACGTGGAATTATTCGGAGATAAGATTGCGGTTAATATTCCGCAGGAGGCGAAAGCTTTAAATAATCCAATGCGGACATTAGAGGAAGATTTACGGGGGAAATTGGTAAACTATCAAAATAACCCGATATGCTTTTGGTGCTTTTGTAATACCGGTATAAAGGTGGATTCTCTGGGAAGGATCATGCCGGTAAAAATGCACTCTACAAAGCGGATAGATGGGACAGCCTCCAAGATAATAGCCTATGCTACTTTGGAGCTATGCAGATCCGAATTTATGGAATTGATTAATAATTAAGGTTGATTAATAATTAAGAGGGGAGGGAGATAATGGGGGTTTTCGATTATTTAAAGGGGTTTCTTCCGGTAAGCAAAAAAGCTCGATACCAGGCGTGGATTATGAATTCAAGCCCTATCTTTTCAAGCTTCGGGCAAAATATATATCTATCTGATTTCGTTAATAATGCTATAGAGCGGGTAGCAAATGAAATCAGCAAGATTGAATTGCGGAGCATCGTCCAAGATGGGGAAATATTACAGATACAAAACGATGATATCACAAGGCTTTTTCGCTTTAAGCCCAATCCCCTGCAAACGACTAGTGATTTCTTTGCAAATGTTGAATGGTTGCGGCGGAAGAATTGCAATGCTTTTATCTATCCGCAGTATGAAATCTTAACTTTACCAAATGGAAGGCAGTTTAAAAGATACCTGGCGTTTTACCCGCTCAAACCAAGCGCTGTTTATATCGGGGTTAATAATGGGCAGGCGTGGGAAATTAAATTAGAATTTGAGGATGGTAATAGCTTTACCTTGCCATATAATGACTTGATTCATTTGCGGTGGCGCCGGGGGGCTAATACGATCGTCGGTGGGGGGGATGATTACGGGCAGAAAAATGATGTTGATATTCTCCGGACAATCGATGCCCTGGATAAAACCATTCAGGGATTACCCAAGAGCATAGAAGCCAGCTTGCAGATTAAAGGAGTGTATCATGCGAAGACGTTAGCGGATGCCCAGAAGTTGAGTAAGCTCCGGGATGATTTTGAAGATCATATAATCACAAGCAGTAGCGGAATGATAGCCACAGACCTTGGTGGGGAATTCACTCCAGTAAGCATCAAAGCCCCGGAGATACCAGAACCGGCGTTGAAGTTTTTGAAATCTGTGATCCAGGAACGTTATGGAGTATCCGCGGCTATCTTATCTGGGGATTACAACGGGGATCAGCATAGTGCATTTTATCAGACGGCTATTGAAGATTTTATAATCCAGTTTGAACAGGCGATGACCGCATGCTGTTTCACTCCTAGAGAACAGGACGTGGGACATCGAATCAAATGCTATTATAATAAAGTCCGATATTTGTCGCCGAAGGATAAAATGGATCTGGCTAATTTGGCTAAAGAAACTGGAATTATGATGCTTAATGAAATCAACGAAATGTTTGGGATAGCCCCATTTCCGGAGGGTAATCGAAGATTACAAAGCCTTAACTATGTGAATATCAATGATGTAGATGCTTACCAAAAAAGTAAGGCGGGAGCGCCAGTAAAGGAGGAGGATGGGAAAAATGAAGTATAAACCAAAACCAGAGCGCCGATTAATTGAGATCCGGGCGGTGGATGCGGAAGATGGAGTAATGCGAATAGAGGGATATGCTATTCTGTATAATCAGCCCGCTACTCACCAGTATGGACGTCGTAAATTTACGGAAACTATTAAGCCTGGGGCTTTAGACAAGACCGATATGCGCGATGTCCCCCTGCGTTATAATCATAATGATAACGTAATTATTATGGCGCGGACCCGGAATAAATCGCTAAAGCTTATCCGGGAAGAGAAGGGGCTCAAGATACAGGCAGATCTTTTGGACATCCAGAGCAACAGAGATCTCTACAAAGCAATTCAGGAGGGGCTCATTGATAAGATGAGTTTTGCTTTCACCGTGGCTGATGGCGGGGATTCCTGGACTTTTGGGGATGATGAGACCCGGCGCGATGTAAATGATATTGATAAGTTGTGGGACGTATCGGTTGTGGACACGCCGTTTTACGATTCCACTTCTATATATGCGCGGAGCTTGGAATTGCTGGAGAGCGAAGAAAAGCGGCTGGAGAGCTTGCGCGAGTTGGAGCTTATGAAATTAAAAATCAAAGTGAAAGGTAAGGTGTAGGAGAATGAAAAAGAAATTAATGGATATGTTGGCTAAGAAAAATACCAGGAAGCAGGAAATAAATGCCCTGGTAGAGAAATCGCAGGACGTGGAAGAACTCCGTAAACTTGGCGCTGAGCTGGATTCCCTGAATACGGAGCTTAGGAGTTTACAGGATATGATTGATGCTCTTCCAGAAGCAGAAGAGCCGGGAACACAGCCTCAATCCCAGAGAACTCAGGTTGTGAATGGTCAAGTCCCTGGAGTGGTAACCGCTGGTGTCTCTGGGCAGGAGCAGAGAAACCTAGGTGGGCAGGAGATTAAAGATCCTTTTGCCACGATGGAATATAGGACAGCTTTCATGCAGTTCTGTAAAACTGGCAAGATTACGGAAGAATTCCGCAAGATGCAACCGGAGTATAGATTGGATGCCATGACTACCACATCTGAGGTATCGGCAATAATTCCTTCTACAATCCTCCGGGAAATCATTAAGGAAGCCAAAGTCTACGGGCAGATTTTCTCCCGGATACGGGTGTTAAATATCAAGGGCGGGGTTACCGTTCCTATTCTGACTCTTAAGCCCACCGCAACCAGGATAGGACAGGATGCTACTTCTGATAAGAAGAAAGTCACCGCTAATACTAGCGTATCTTTCAGCTATTATGGCCTGGAATGTAAAGTTAGCACTTCTCTGCTGGCGGAAACCGTGACCTTGGATGGATTTGAAGCCTTGATTAAGGATCTTATCGGGGAAGCTATGATAATCGCCATAGAAGGAGAAATCATTAGTGGTGATGGTAATGGGAAGTGCCTGGGAATAACCGCCGATCCTAGAGTCCCTGCGGCCAATAAAGTGACATTAAATGCGGATGAAATAACCGCCTGGGATGAATGGAAGCGGAAAGTCTTTGCCCAGATGCCTTTAGCCTATAAAGCGGGAGCTACTTTCCTGATGGCATCCGGAACCTGGGAAGGCTATATCGATGGTATGGTAGATGCGAATGGTCAGCCCGTCGGTAGAGTCAATTATGGTATTGCAGATGGGGCACAGGAACGCTTCGGAGGCAAGGAAGTTATTCTGGTAGAAGACGATCTGATTGCCCCTTATGATGATGCGGATGATGGCGATGTAATTGCTATTTACTGCAATCTGAAAAACTATGCTGTTAATAGTAATCTGCAGATGATGATGTTCCGGTATTTTGACCATGATACCAACGAATGGATTGACAAAGCTATCCTGATTAGTGACGGTAAATTGCTTGATCCTTATGGTGTTGTGATAATTTCTAAGGATGGATAGGGGGCTTCCCTTTCCTGGGAGCCCTTCTAATCTAATAGAATGGAGGTATAGAAAGATGTATCCATATAATCATAAAATGGGACAGCGGATAAGATCTGATATTCCTGGAGTTGCCCTGGATCGTTCTTTTCTCGCTCATTTCCATATTGATGCCGAAGATGCCCCTGCAGGCAGTTCCGATGGAGTACATGCTGCTATGAATCTGGGTGCTGCGGTACAGGCGATCACTACCGGAATCACTGGCCCGGCAGTGCCCCGTAATATCCGCATCGACGGCAATGTGTCGGGAATCACGGGAAAAGTGAAAATCACCGGCATCAACTTTGCTGGTGAAGTGATTACGGAAGAAATCCAGGCCGATGGTACCACTGCAAAAGATGGAGCCCTGGCCTTTAAGAGTGTGACTAAGATAGAACTGCCGATTCAGAACCATACTCCGGCGGCTCAGACTGAAACGATTGAAGTCACAAATGAATGCACAAATACCGAGGAAATCAGCGTTGCTGTAACCGCAACCACCCTATTGGGAGATGGCAGCGGTGAGAGCGTAACCGTTGCCCTTGACAGCACCGTGCATACGACTGTTACTCTGGTTGCCGCCGCTGTGGTTGAAGCCTTAAACGAAAATGAAATTATCAGCGCAGTATTTGAAGCATCGAATGCTGAAGGAGTTATCACCCTTGCGGCAAAAGAGCCCGCCGCCAACGATAGCAGCCTAGCGATAGCTTTTACACTCGGGACATCAGGCGTAACTGTGGGAAGCTCCACCGCGGGTACTACTGGCGTACCTTATGACCAAATCAGTGTTGGCTGGGGTGATAAATTCGGGTTGCCTTATAAACTCTATGCGGATGAGCTGGTTATTCTTAAACTGTTTAACAAGGCAGTTGATACCGGAACAGTGACCGCTGATGCAACCGATATTGAGAAAAATGTTTTTGCCCCGAACGGAACACCAGACGGTTCCAACGATATTGACCTGTATATTCTTGTTTAAGAGGAGGTAATGGAGTATGGCACTTCTTGAAGATGTAAAAACCCGGCTTGGAGTGTACTACTCCGAACCGGCAAAAGATCTGGAAATACAGGGCATGATTGACGGAGCAGCAGCATATTTTGCAGGTGCGGGTTGGGATATTTCCACCCCTGACGCTTTGGCTGTTGAAGCGGTTGTACTGTATTGCAAAATGGCTCAATCAACAGATCCTGGGCAGTTAATTAACCATCCAGTTTTACTGTCATTTATAGCGCAAGGGCGGGCGGTGGTAGACGATGAAGTTTAACCCGACAACACCAGTAAAGTTTTACGAGAAAACCACCACCTATGTTTCCGGGCAAGGCATGACAGAGGCATGGGAGCTAATAACAAGCGGCAGTCATAGTACATTTTTCTGCGAATGGCGCGGTTCGTTTGGTGATCGAGCCATGG
>JAXDBN010000049.1:0-8211 GCA_034678805.1 Syntrophomonadaceae bacterium | reverse complement strand
GGCGGCAAGTTTTATTTTGAGGTCGAATATGATGGCCGCAGGGTTGGCCTGGCCCTTAAAGAAGGACTGATACCGGCCGAGTTTACTTCTCTGCTTAAAATCGTAGAGAAAAGGCCTTTAACTACAGATGAAGCTATAAGACTGCAGGAGGTCAAGGAGGAGATAGCGGCAGCGGTCATGGCTGTACCTGCAGCGGATCTTTTTAACGTGCACTATCTATAAACATAGTTAAATAAGATGGCGGTTATTATTGGGTTTTCAAAAATAACATAAAAATACGAAAGGAGGACTGGTTTATGAAAGCTGGAGTTAGGAATAGTTTTACCGGGACAATCACGGAAATCAAGCGGGGGGATATTATGGCGGAAGTCGTGGTCAAATTTGGTGATGCCGAGATCACTTCGGTGATGACAATGGACTCTCTTCGTGAGGCAGGTTTTGTTCCGGGAGACACTGCCACAGCCTTAGTGAAAGCTATTAATGTAGTGCTGGTCAAATAAACAGTAAAATCTTTTCCTATTCTCTCCACAGTGAAGGGCAGATCGGTGATCGAAGTAAATACACCAGAAGGAAGCTGGGACACGTCCCGGCTTCTTCGTTATTATAAGCAGGGAATATATTCATTTACTATTACCGAGTTGTGGGTTCAAAAAAGATCTTTGAAATGGCCTTATGCCAAGCGCTATAAGTATAACTGCGGGTTATTTCTAAAATAACTCACCTTGTGATATAGTGCAAAAGGGTCAGCTAAGCTGCCAAATACGCTGATGGCTGGCTTGTCTAACCCATTTATGCCGCATTTGCATTGGACCGAGAGGAATATGGATGGCCAGGGTACTATTGGAAAACGTGAGCAAGACCTTCCGTGAGCAGAAGGCTGTGATGGACTTCTGCCTTGAAGTGGTGGACAAGGAGTTCCTTGTCATTGTAGGTCCTTCTGGGTGCGGTAAAACTACTGTACTCAGAATGATTGCGGGATTGGAGGAGGCCAGCTCGGGTTCGATATTTATAGATAATGTTAGGGTTAATGACATGGCTCCTCGCGATCGAAATATTGCTATGGTTTTTCAGAACTATGCTCTTTACCCGAACATGACAGTGTATGAAAACCTAGCCTTTTGCCTTAAGGTCAAGAAAATGAAGAGGGACGACATAAAAAAGACGGTGTTGACCGTGGCCAAGATGCTGAATATAGAGAAATATCTCGACCGAAAGCCGGCCAAGCTTTCCGGAGGAGAGAGACAGAGAGTAGCCATAGGTCGAGCTCTGGTGCGGGATCCTGCAGTATTTTTGATGGATGAACCTTTATCCAACCTGGATGCCCGCCTGCGCAACCTCATGCGGACCGAATTACTAAGGCTGCACAGACAACTTCAAGCAACCTTCATCTATGTAACCCATGATCAGACGGAGGCTATGACTCTGGGTGACAGGATCGCGGTAATGAAGCAGGGGATAATTCAACAGGTTGATACCCCGGATAATATATATAATCGACCATTGAATAGATTTGTAGCGGAGTTCATTGGAAGTCCGCCTATGAATTTTTTTTCGGCCATGATTGAGGAGAGGGATGGACGATACTTTATAGATGTTGTAAACAACCAGACTAGGTTGGAACTGCCGGAGCAATTCAAACTGGACCATAGCCCCATCTTCCAATCTGAAGTAGTAGTTGGAATCAGACCAGAACATATAGAATTGCGGGCTGATTGTGCAATTAATAGCCTGCTATCGCGGATAGACATAGTTGAAAAAATGGGGTCTGATGTTCAGCTGCATATGTACCTGGGGCAGACACCTTTTATCGTTAAGTGTAGGGCCGACAGGGTGGTGGTTCCAGGTATGACGGTAGATTTGCATTTTCCGCCGGTCAGTCTTCATGTATTTGACAGCGACAGCGGCTTGAACCTGGCGCGTCCAATATGAAAATTCAAATGTGAAGGCAGGTGATCTTGATATTCATTGGTCCAATATAAATATACAGTTTTAGAGAGGGGATTAATTTATGAAGTTGTTCGGGAAATCCAGAGTATTACTGGCTTTGATGTTGATTATGGTTATGACCATGGCAGTGTCAGGGTGCCAAAAGGCAGAAACATCAAAAACACCAGCTGAGCCGGTAACGTTAGAATTTTCGTATCCTCCGTATGGATATGATTATGACAAAGAGATGGAATTCTGGCAGAAGCATATTGCTGCTTTCCAGGCCGCTAACCCTAATATCAAGATCAATTTCACGGTGGAAAGCTGGGACAATGTATATACCAAATGGGAACAGGCCCTGGAAACCGGGCAGACTCCCGATATTGGCTACGATTGTCCTATCACAGCCGTTGATTATGCGTTGCAGAAGAAAATTTTGCCCGTTACCGATCTGGTTAACCAGTTAGGGGGAGACGCAGCCTTTAACGAGGGTATGCTGGATTTTAAATCCGGAGGCGAATGGTATGGAGTACCTCATGGGGACGCATCCCAGATCTTATTATACCGGAAAGATATTCTGAAAGCGGCCGGCTTTGACAATCCTCCTAAAAATTGGGATGAATTGGTGACTATCGCCAAGGCTACCAATAAAAATGGGGTAAAAGGGATTGGATTTTTCACCGGGGATGATTATCAGTCCAGCCAGATTCTAACCGGATTGATGGCTGCAACTGGTGGTGTGATGGTGGACAAGGATGGCAAGGTAGCACTGAATAGTCCTGAAAACCTCAAAGCTCTGCAACTGGTCGATCAACTCTACAACAAATTGAAAGTTGTTCCTGAGAGTACCCTTGCCTGGGAGCACAGTGATCCAGCTAATGCCATAGGCTTGGGTAAAGTCGCCATGGCCATTACCTGGGGTGGATATGGTACACTGCTGCCTTCGATGTTCCCTGACACATATCAAAATATTGGCTATGCCAAGTTACCGGATGGTCCCTCAGGTCACTCCGGTAGTTGGTCCGGTACAGGCGGCTTTTTCATTTTCAAGGATGCTAAACATCCTGAGGAAGCCAAAAAGTTCATTGCTTATATGAGTCAACCAGCATTGAGTAAGGAATGGGCCCTAGTCTCTGGTAATGTATCTCCCTTCGTCAGCATTACCAACGATCCCGAGTTGACCAAGCTGGAGTGGTACAAAGCCATGCAGGAGCAATCTGCAACCCAGATAACCTTAGGCTGGGGACACGATATTATCCTGGGTGATTACATGTGCGATCCATTGTTTACCGAGGCGATGGTGAATGTGACTGTAAACAAGAAGAGCCCTGAAGAAGCCTTAAAGATACTGCAAGAAAACGTAGAAAAGACTATTAAGGAAGCCAATGCCAAGTGAGATATCACTTCAGGCCAGCCATTCGGCTGGCCTGAAATCGGAGTGAGAACACGAAGATTGCCAGAAGACTGAAGGAAGCTAAATGGAAGGCTGAGTGTACCTATAATATGTTTGGAGTGAAGCGAGCAAATCTGACCGTATGGCTTTTCTTGCTGCCTGCATTGGCAGCAGTTGTGTTCATACTGCTTTATCCTATGGTTGATGGCATAGTTATGAGTTTTACCAATCGCTTCTTTTCTTATGATAATTATTCGTTTGTTGGGCTCCAAAACTATCAGTTAATAAAAGAAGATCCTGTTTTCAGAAGAGCCCTTGTCAATACTGTGAGGCTAACCTCATATACCATAATACTAAATACTGCTATTGGATTCGGGTTAGCCTGTCTGGTGAATTCAGCTGGTTCTGCGGGAAAATTCTTTCGTATACTCTATTTTGTGCCCTGGATCTTGCCCTCGACTGTGGTAGCCTTTGCTTTTCGCTGGTTATACAATGACAGCTACGGATATATTAACTATTTGCTGTTAAAATGGCATTTAATTGCTCAACCGGTTAATCCGCTGGTCAGAAGCGAACTGGTTTGGCCTGCGATCATAATACCGTCAGTATGGTTCTCCTATCCATTTGTGATGCTGGTTTTTGCAGCTGCTTTGAAGTCAATACATCCCAGTATCTATGAAGCAGCCCAGATTGATGGGGCCAGCCGGAGTCAGACATTTTGGAAGATTACCCTGCCGGCAATGAAATCAACGTTCATGATGGTTACTATTCTTCAAATTATCTGGGAGTTCGCCTCCTTTGACCTGGTTTACCTTATGACCAGAGGCGGCCCGGCCAACTCAACCTTGACATTAAGTGTATATATTTACAAAATGGCTTTTGAATACAAGAAGATTGGTTATGCCTGCGCAATGGCTACAGCGATGTTTGTGATCCTGGCGGTTGTCATAATATTATGTTTTATTATTTATAAATATGGTGAAAAGGAAAGGTAAGATGTTATGGTAAACGGGCTTACCATGGTTGATAGCAGTCTGTGTCCGGGGATTCAGTAAAATGCGGGACCGGCCTATTAGTCTAACTAAATTAATATTGATGGTGGTAGTGGCACTGGTTATATGGATACCCATCCTGGTAACTTTTTTTACCTCTTTCAAGATGCGCTCCGAAATAGCTACACTCGTACCTGCATTATTACCTGAAACATTCTGCCTGGATAATTACGAGCGATTGTTTCGAGTTATGAACTTTGATGTGTATCTGCGAAACAGCCTAATAGTAGCTTCTGTTACCTCCATTATTTCACTGCTGGCTTCATCGCTGGCTGCCTACAGTCTGGTTTGGCTCAAGTTCAGGAATCAAAACATTTTCCAGGGCTTTACCTTGGTTGTGTACTTATTTCCGCAGATATTGTTGGTGATACCTCTCTATCTGATGTGCTACCATCTGAATCTATTGGATACGGCTTTTGCCTTGATATTGACTTACCTGGCTTTTATTCTGCCATTCGGGATTTGGATGTTGAAGAATTATTTTCAGTCCATCTCCAGGGATCTGGTAGATGCTGCTCGAGTAGATGGATGTAAGGATTGGCAATGCCTGCTGCGGGTGGTACTTCCGGTATGCCTGCCAGGGCTGGCCACGGTTATGACCTATTCCTTTATCATGGCCTGGAATGAATTTATGTTTGCCAACATATTGATCAGTTCCAACTCTTCACGTACAGTAGCAGTTGGTGTCCAAGCCTTGATCGGAAATCATGGTACAGACTTCAGCCTGTTAACTGCTGCAGCCATAATGATGATTATTCCTACCCTGATATTTTTCGTTCTAATCCAGAAATGGTTTATTGAAGGCTTGACCCTCGGAGGGGTTCAGGAATAAATCAAGGATGTTTTGGCGAGCATTTTTGATTTCACCGATATTATGCAACGGGAAAACTGATAATCTGCATTGCCCAAAACCTCCCGGAAGATATGACCGCAGATTGGGGATCTAATTTCAATCCACCTATCACCTGCCTCTTCGGATATTGATCCATCTATAGAAGCGAACATTTCTATACTCCCAATATTAATGATAGAATAAACGGGAAACGACCAAATAAAGGATGAAATTTGGATAAATGATTGCTCTGCAAGTCAATGATTTAAGTAAATCGTTCGGGGACCAGCAGGTCCTGCGTCATATTAACCTGTCCATTCAGGAAAAGGAGCGGGTGGGGCTGGTTGGGATCAACGGATCCGGGAAGACTACCCTGCTGCATTGTCTAACCGGACAATGCGAACCTGACAGCGGCGATGTGGCAGTTGCCTCCGCAATGTCGTTAGGTTGCTTGGAACAGATGGCTGAATACTCCCCGGAGATTTCTGCCTGGGATGCGATTATGGGCAGCTATTCTGAACTGACCGGGCAATTACAGCAGTTGCGGCAGTTGGAGTACCAAATGGGAGAGCCCGGGGTGGATCTTGAAAAAATAATGGAGCAGTATGCCCGGATTACCGAATCCTATGAAAGGGCAGGCGGGTACGCCTGTGAAAATACCGCCCGGCGGATTCTGATCGGGCTGGGACTAAGCAAAGAGGAAATGAGGATGCAGATCAGCAAATTCAGCGGCGGGCAAAGGACCCGGCTCAACCTGGGGCGTTTGCTGGCCCTGTCCCCTGATATATTGCTTTTGGATGAACCCACCAATCACCTTGACCTGGATTCGGTGGAATGGCTGCAAGATTTCGTAAAAAACTATCAGGGTTCTGTGCTGATTGTTTCCCATGACCGCCGCTTTCTGGATCAAGCAGCTGCCCGGATTTTGGAATTGGAGGCCGGGGAGGTAAAGTCCTATGCCGGTAACTACAGCGAATACCTAAAGAAAAAAGCGGTCGAGGATTTAGCCCAGCAGCGTGCTTTTGAGAAACAGCAGTTATATATTCAGAAAACCGAGGCCTATATTCGGCGATTCAAGGCCGGTATCAAATCCAAACAGGCCCGCGGCCGCCAGTTGCAGCTGGATAGGCTGGAAAGGATCCAGGACCGGTATCCGGACCGCAAACTGAGGGTACGAAATATGGACATCAATCAAAGCAGCGGTAATGAGGTACTGGACCTAACCGGAATATGTAAGTCGTACGGGGGAAAGCCTTTGCTGCAGGATATCCATCTGCACGTAAACAAAGGTGAAAAGATCGCCCTGATTGGCCCTAATGGCTGCGGTAAGACCACATTGCTGAATATAATCGGTGGAGTGGTGGAAGCTGATGCCGGAGAGATCCGGCTGGGCAGCCGGGTAGAGATAGCAGTCTTTTCCCAGGAGCATCAAGACCTGCAGCCCGATCGAACGGTACTGGATGAAATCGTGTACAACTTTGATTTCACCCTGGAAGAGGCCCGCACTGCTTTGGGCGGAATGCTCTTCAGCGAGGATGAAGTGACTAAGACGGTCAGGGATTTAAGCGGCGGTGAACTGGGACGTGTGGCTTTTCTGAAAGTGATCCTGTCAGGGGCTAACTTCCTGCTGCTGGATGAGCCCACTAATCATCTTGATATTGCCAGCTGCCAGGCAGTTGAGACCATGCTCAAGAATTATCCCGGTACCGTGCTGGTGGTATCTCACGATCGTTATTTTATCGATCAGGTGGCGGATAGGGTAGTCGCCATAGAAGACGGACGGGCCGAGTATTATTGGGGTAATTACAGTTATTACTATGAGAAGCATTGTACCAAACAACAGCAGCTGGCAGCAGTCCAAAAAGAGGCTGTCCAGGAGGCGGAACGCCCTAAGCAAAAGCAGAGGGAAGAAGAGAAGGAACGGCTGCGGATATTGCGCCGGCTGCATCGTGAACTGGAAGCTTTGGAAGACAGCATATTCACGGCCGAGAACAGGAAAACTGAACTGGAAGCACTTCTATCCAACCCGGATACATACAATGCCGATGATAAAGTCCGCTTGTATAACCTTGAGTATACTCAAATCAAAGCCAATCTGGAAGACTGGTACCAGCATTGGGAAATCCTTCAGGAACAGTTGGCCGGGGGACAGACGTCCCCATGACAGAAAGGATCAGCATGGAATTTTTACCTTTAACCCGGGAAGATATGCAGGCCCGGGGATGGGATGAGCTGGACATAATAATCATCAGCGGTGACGCTTATGTTGATCACCCGGCTTGGGCAGCCGCCTTACTGGGCAGGTTCATGGAGCATAAAGGCTACCGGGTGGGAATAATTGCTCAACCCGATTGGCGTAAGTCGGATGATATTAGGAAGCTGGGCATGCCCCGGTTGTTTTTTGCCATATCAGGCGGCAATCTTGATAGTATGGTAAGTCATTATACGGCCGATAAGAAGAAGCGGCGGGAGGATATGTATTCTCCCGGCGGGCAGGCAGGCTTGCGACCAGATCGCCCCACCATAGTTTATACTAACCTGGTCCGGCAGGCATTTCCCGGGGTACCGGTGGTAATCGGCGGGGTTGAAGCCAGCATGCGCCGTCTGGCCCATTATGATTATTGGAGTGATCAGGTACGGCGTTCTATCCTGGTAGACAGTCGTGCCGATATATTAGTGTATGGGATGGGCGAATTTCAACTGCTGGAGATAGCCAATCGTCTCCGCGCCGGACAGGATATTGCCTATATGAACAACCTGCGCGGAACCTGTTGTATCACTGATAAACTGCCGGCAACAGCTGTTGAGATTCCAGCTTTCGAAGCAGTAAGTACTGACAAGCAGGCATTTGTGCAGGCAACCCGTCTCATGGAGGAACAGCTGAATCCTTATTGTGCGGTTCCCCTGGCACAAAGGCATGGCAATCGCTGGGTAATTCAAAATCCTCCCGCCTGGCCGTTAACCACGGCCCAAATGGATGCAATATATAATCTGCCTTTCCAGCGCCG
>JAXDBN010000048.1:0-16284 GCA_034678805.1 Syntrophomonadaceae bacterium | reverse complement strand
TACGTGGGACGTCTTTAGATCGAAGTTATCATTGGGACCGTATAAATTAGTGGGCATAACTGATATGTAGTCGGTCCCGTACTGTTGATTATAATAATCGCACATTTTTAGGCCGGCAATCTTTGCAATCGCATAGGGTTCATTGGTTGGTTCCAGCAAACCAGTCAATAAATATTCTTCCTTGAGCGGTTGTGGTGCCATTTTGGGGTAAATACAGGAACTCCCCAGGAACAGGAGTTTTTTTACTCCATGTAGATATGATTGGTGAATAACATTGGCCTCGATCATCAAATTAGCGTAAACGAAATCGGCCGGGTAGGTTTTATTGGCCTCTATACCACCAACTTTTGCTGCTGCAAGGAAAACATACTCCGGCTTCTCGTTGGCAAAGAAATCAATAACATCTGCCTGCACTCGCAAATCTAATTCTTCAAAAGACCTAGTAACTAGATTACTATACCCTTCAGCCGTGAGTTTTCTTTTAATGGCTGAACCAACTAAACCCTGATGTCCTGCCACATAGATTTTTGCGTGCTTGTCCATTTACTTAGCCTCTCAATCAAGCAATCCCAGCTATTCATAATAATTTGATACAATAAATCCGTTTGCTTTACATAACTGGTCTCTTCTAGCTTCCACCATGTCAGCCTCGATCATCATTTTGCAGAGAGCCTTAAGGTCGGTTTCAGCATGCCAACCTAATCGTTCTCTAGCTTTGCTAGGGTCACCTAAGAGCAAATCAACCTCAGTTGGCCTGAAATACCTTGGATCTATTTCTACCAAAGTCTTGCCTGTAGCGGCATCAAAGCCTTTTTCATAAATCCCCTGGCCTTCCCAGTATATCTCGACGCCTAACTCAGCAAAGGCCATTTCAAGAAATTCCCTAACGGTATGGGCTTTTCCCGTAGCGATGACAAAATCATCCGGGGTATCCTGCTGAAGTATAAGCCACATTGCTTTTACATAATCTCCCGCATATCCCCAATCTCGTTTCGCATCCAAATTTCCCAAATATAATTTATCTTGTAGACCTAGGGAAATACGAACGGCTGCCCGGGTAATTTTTCTTGTAACAAATGTTTCCCCCCTTATGGGCGATTCATGGTTGAACAAAATGCCATTGCAGGCAAAAATATTATATGCTTCCCGGTAATTCACTGTGATCCAATAAGCATACAGTTTTGCTGCTCCATATGGACTACGAGGATAGAATGGAGTCATCTCATTCTGGGGAATTTGTTGGGCCTTCCCATACAGCTCGCTGGTTGATGCTTGATAAAATTTTATTTTATTTTCAAGTTTTAGGATCCTGATAGCCTCCAGCAACCGTAATGTACCCAGGGCATCACTGTTTGCAGTATATTCAGCTGTCTCAAAAGATACCTGTACATGACTTTGGGCAGCTAGATTATATATTTCATCGGGTTGCACTTCCTGAACTATCCGGATTAAGTTGGTCGCATCGGTGAGATCACCGTAATGCAGTATTAGATTAACTTGGCTGTCATGTGGATCTTGATAGAGATGTTCAATTCTACCCGTATTGAACATTGAGGATCTTCTCTTGATTCCGTGCACTTCATAGCCCATCTTCAGCAGATACTCGGCTAGGTATGCTCCATCTTGTCCTGTTATTCCAGTGATCAAAGCTTTTTTCATACATCTAATACCCCTTCTTCGATACGCTAGTTAGCATGTCAAAATATTCGCGTGTGGCAGCTTTTCTCGTCAAGTTTTCTTCGATATATTTCCGACCGTTAATACCCATTTGTACCGTCTTGCATCGGTCCTTGTACAATGCAACTATATTAGATTTCAAGCTATCTTTATCTTCCGCTTCACTACAAAGCCCTGATTTCGCCGTGTTTAGTATGCTACACAATTCACTGTCGAGATCAAAGGAAGCAATAACCGCCCTTGCTGCAGCCATTATGCTCCAGGTCTTGGATGGAAACGAACTGGTCCCTACATTCTTTTTGGAACACACCAACGATACATCACCCAGACTCATCACATGGGCTATGTCCTCATATGGTTGGAATGGCAGCATACGTACATTCGCAACTCCTTTATAATTGATGTATTGTTCTATATTTCTTTTCCAACCACCGTCACCAACAAAAATAAATTCTATGTCTTTTTCTATTTCTAATTCAGAAGCAATATCAATGACCATTTCAAGGTTCTGAGAATGACCTATATTCCCACAGTATGTAATTATAAATTTGTTTGAATCTATACCATATCTAGAACAAAGTAGATTATCCTTTTTCGCTATAGGAACGACTACTTTTTCATCAATCCAATTGTATATCAGGCTGATTTTACTTTCGGGAACACCTCTGCTCAGTAGTATTTTCTTAAAATCATCACTTATAGTATGAATATGATCGTTTTTTTTGTAGATAAATCGTTCCATCATTCGGCATAATTTAGTCATTAAACTTCGTTCTGAATATTGGCCTGTATTTATTAAACTGTCGGGAAAAATGTCTTGTAATGTGAAAACCGTAGGAGCTTTTTTCTTAAGTCTTGCTCCAGTTACCCCTAAAAAAGGTGGTGTACTGCAGATAAAATAGACATCGCTATCGATTTTATCGGCAGACTTATATAAGACATATGTCTCATATAAGTAACGTAGTCCACGAGCCCATAGTTGTGAGGGTTCCTTTGATTTCAACCCGCTTCTCACAACGTGTATATTTGGAGCCAAATATTCGTCCGTCTTTTTCAAATACTCCTCACGAATTTCTTCATTAATTCCGCGCTTGGCAATACCTGTTATAATAGTAACATTTGCCCCATATGAAGCCCAATCCCTGCATAGATCTGCTATTAAATGTGTATATGGAGTTATCTCTGGTTCGAAATAAGTTGAAAGAACGGTAATTTTCAAAAGAGACTCCTCCTAAAGGAAAATCAAATAAGCAAGCCAAGGTTATTTCCATTCCCAGTCCAGTTGTTCGCTGTCGCTCTCGTTTAGTTCAATACCAATTTGCACTTCTATTAGGCGCATGTCAGTTATAGCACGAATCGCATGTCCCTGACCTTTGGATATGTAAGCTATGTCTCCTCGCTTCACCTTGCGGATGTGCCCATCGACCAATAAATCTCCAGTGCCGTCTACAATAGTCCAGATCTCTTCCCTTAGGAAATGGGTTTGATAACCGATAGAGTGTCCTGATTTAACCATTATTTTTCTAGTAAGTGACCTCATTCCATCACCAAACTCATTACAGTCTAGTACCTGGTAGTCTCCCCATGTATGCTCTTCATACATCGGCATCTGGTGAATACCATCAACCAAAGGTTTCAAGTAAGAACTCTGCCCTTTGTCAGAAACTAGAATCCCATCCGGACTGGCAGCAACAACTAGGTCTTTTGTGCCCAACGCCACTACAGGAATATCTAATTCGTTAATTACATGTGTATTCTCACAACTATCAGCCAGAATCACCTTGCCAACTGCGTATTCATCCATTACCTCCGTCAGTGTATTCCATGTTCCCAAATCCCGCCATTGTCCTGAATACTCAACCATCGCTATAGACTTCTCTTTCTCTACTACTTCATAGTCAAAGCTGGTCTTGGGTAGATTCATATACCTACTCGCTACATCCTCAAATGTAGCACTCGGAATGTAATCCTTAACAATATTCATCAGGTATCCAAGTTGGAAAGCAAACACTCCCCCATTCCACAAGGCCCCTTCTTTGATTAGTTCTTCTGCAGAGGCTTTATCTGGTTTTTCCTGGAACCTATCTACATTCAATCCATCCGATTTCGGGATAATATACCCATACTTTTCTGAAGGGTACGTAGGCGTAATGCCCATTAACACCAAGTTAGCTGCTCCTTCGAACACTAGTTGTTCCATTTTTGTGAGTGTCGAAAAATATTGTAAATCTGCATAAGGATCTACTGGTAGCACCAGTACAACCTCACTTGGTTGCATCTTCTTACTATATGCGAGATACGCTGATGCCAACACAATAGCTGGAAAAGTATCTCTTCTCTCAGGTTCCAGCACAATATCTACTGTATTGCTAAGCTGGCTTTGGATCGAATCCTTCTGGCAGTTACCGGTAGCAACAACTATATTGGCATTTATTCCTGCGCTTTGAATCTGCCTAAATACGCGCTGAACCATTGATTCTGCTTCATCTTTTTCATTTTTAAGCAATTTAAGGAATTGTTTGGAACGGGTTTCATTGGAAAGAGGCCAGAGCCTCTTTCCCGACCCACCAGACAATAGTATGATATTCATTTTTCAAACCATCCTAAATATATTGTTTATTTCTAATTTTATGTATGGGGGAACTTTGCAGGCTACAAGAATATTAAGTCGCTGAAAGATATGACTACAATATTATGAGAGGAAAATTGTATGCAACAAGATCCCTCCTAATTGAAGCAACTTAAACTTGCCGGTCGCCATTACTTCCAAGTCTAAATCCACTTATAAAAAAGACCAGGATGTTATCGATAATTACCGTAATATTCTTCTTTATCCATCACGGCTCTATTTAGTACCAAACCGAGCAAACGGGCTTTAGCTCTGATCAATCTTTCAATAGCCTGCAAAGCCAATTCTATACGAGTCTTTCCAGCAGAGATAACCAAAACAGTAGCATCAACCTGAGCTGCTATGATATTTGCGTCAGTCACAGCCAATATTGGTGGTGAATCAATAAACACGTAATCGTATTGGGTCTCTAGTTTCGACCACAATTTATGCGTCCGTTCCGAGTTCAGTATCTCAGCGGGATTAGGCGGAATGCGCCCGCTGGTCATTACCGTAAGACTAGCTATTACCGTCGAATGAGAAGCGTCTTGGGGATCCTTTTCACTGAATATACAATCTGTAAACCCTTGATTGTTAGGAATATTAAATATAATGTGCATTTGAGGCTTGCGCAGGTCACAATCCACCAGCAAAACCTTATACCCAGCTTGTGCCACAACAATAGCCAAATTAGCAGCAGTTGTTGACTTCCCGTCCTCAGCCAAAGGGCTAGTAATAAGTATAGTTTTGAAGGGTTGATCCAATCCAAGAAATCCCAGATTCGTGCGCAAATCACGATAGGATTCTGATATCGGTGATTTTGAATCTTCGAATGCAACCAAACCAAGGTGCTTGTTCCGATTATTTTTATCGTCATTAATCTTTCCGGGAATAACTGCTAGCACTGTTTGATTCAATAACCGGTTAACATCATTAGGTGTTTTTATGGTGTTGTCCATGTACTCCAAAAGAAGGGCTATGAGAAATGACAAAACCAACCCTAACAAGACTGCTATTGTAATGTTGAGCTTCTTTAGTGGCTTTATGGGAGAAATCGGTACATTGGCAGCAGATAATACCATAACTGACGAAAATTGAAGCTCATCCATCAATTTAACATATTCTCTTCCTATCGTGTTAGCAACGTTTGCAGCTAGTGCCGGATCACTACTTTGCACTTGGATTTCAATAAGATTTGAGTCCCTCACTATGCTAGCATTGACCATCCTCTTGATTTTACTGATTGTTAATTCCGGAAAATCATTATTATTCAATACTCTATTCATAACGTCTTCGCTTTTTAAGTGCTCTAAATAGGTATTCATTGTCAACACGGGCATGGGAGTAGTAGTAGTAGTAGTATTTTGCCTAGTCTGGGTATTCAACGTTGCTTGTGGGAGCTTTTCGGAGGCTACAGTGACCATAAGCAAGGTGTTAGCTTGGTATATAGGTGACAGCACAAATTGGCTTATCAATCCAGCGATTAATCCACAACCAAGGGTAAAAGATATAATCAGAAGCCATCTCTTCATAAAAACTCTCATTAGAATGCGTAAATCCATAGCCCCGTTGATTTGATTAGTCGTGGTAGAAGGTCGAATTTCGCCCATACAATTGCTCCTTCACATAAAATGCCAAAAACACGAACTATATTTGTTGATCTTCTAAGACAGCTTTTTTGTAAATATAATATTTTAAATAACTGTATTGGAATACAGCTTTTAATACCAATTTTTTGTATTATACAATAGTGCATGAGACTAGTGTTAAAATTGTCATCAATGCAAAAATTTTTCTGAATACCCGTTGAATACTAGCTCAGCACAATTTATTGGGGAAAAATCATGAAGGATTGATATTATATCAAAGAATCTTTTTATATATGTTACGAAATATTTCTCTAAAACATAGTAATTAAGGTATTCTAAAGATTACAGAACTTTCTCTTTAGATGTTTAAGATTAGATTGACATAAGGATTCGGGGATTAGTTTGGGATTTCAGGTTCGTAATTACCGGTCTTCCAGTGGATTTATATCATCGTGAAATCATAGTCATCTTTAATAAGCATCAGAAGTGTATATTCTTTTCATTTAATCTTCAAAAACAAACAGATAACCGGCCACTAATTAGCCGGTTTTATTTCTGTAAATGTGGACTTTTAATAACTCAAGTATAGACTTATCATCTATACGTAAGCCTGCCTTATGCCTGAAAACCAGTAACGTTATCCTTATATTTGTCTCCGCTGGGAATGGATCTCGCAAAATCCTTAAGTCTTATTTCCCAGCCAAAACGTTCCTTCTGAATGGCGGAGATATAATTGCGGTTGACGACGAATGATTTGTGGCACTGCACAAAATAACCTGGCAGCATCATTTTGATTTTTTTAAGTGACGTCTTCTTTAGTTCGTATTGCTCAGAATAGGTATAAAGGGTGGAATTGTTGCCGGCTACTTCAAAATACAGTATGTCCCGGGCCGGAATCCGAAGATACTGATCACGGTATTTAAAGGTCACCACTGCCCGGTCTTCATCCGTCACACTGGTAACACGAAATCTGCTGAGCATCTCTATCGTGGCTAAAAGCTTGTATTCATCGCAAGGTTTGACAAGAAAATCGTAACAATGAACCGTTCTATATGCCTCGATTTCACAATGATTATCCTTGCTTAAGAGAACAATCCAGGCAAATTTACAACAGGGAATCTGGCGAATCTGCTGCGCGAAGGTTAATCCGGGAAGATCTATATCGATTATTATCAGCTCCATCTTGTGCTCATCTATTAAATTCAAGGCACTATGGGCATTATCGGCGCAAAAGCAATTAAAATGTTGTTTGGAACTCTTCAAAAGTTCCTGTATTCTTATTGCCTCTTGCTGATCAGCTTGAACTATCAATACGTTTACCACCGTTATTTACCTTCTTTCAGTATTATCAGGATCTTATAAACCGGTACGTGGTTTTCTAAATAAGGTATGATAGGATCTGCTGAAAATTGCCCAAAAAATAAAGCTGCAGCAGTTGCCGCAGTTTTCATCTGTCTTGAACACCTGGCAACCGGCTGTCATGGCATAATGCTTTAGACCCTCTGGCTTTGCGTCCCCGGCTTTCGCCAGGTTTGCCTTTATCTGGTTAGGACTATATTGAAGTTCACATTCCTTCATTAATTTATACGATAGAAAAACATATAAAAGTGAGGTTATTCGCCTAAAATTTCGCTGGTTTCAGGTAATAGTATACTCATTTATAATTTTCAGACTATATAAATGATAGGCATGCTCCCCAGTGTTTGGGTTATCTTATCTCTCAGAAACTGCTCAGCCGGTTCCCGAGCCTCGGTACGATAGCAGTATTTGCCCCTTCCCCTGCCGGTCATAAGCATCTTATCAAAAAGCTGCACAGCATTGGGAAAGGCTTCGCTGTTGATAGCATTGTGCACATAACTATAGGTCATGAAAATTACTTCAATGAATCCTTCCTTTTTCACTTTATCGGACAATTCATCGGCAAGTTGATCGATCAATTTTTCATACTCTTCCCGCCAGTTATCGATTAACACTACTGGGGCAATTAAAAGTCCTACTCTGTACCCGGCATTACACATCCGGTTCAGGGCCTTGATCCGCTTTCGCAGCGCTGAGGTACCCAACTCAATCTGTTTAATCACGGCCTCGGGATTAACGCTCATACGGAAAATGGTTTTACCCCGGTGGTCCAGTTCCAGCAAGGGTTCTACCATATCGAACTTGGTGGGAAAAGTGATAAATCCTTTGGCGCAGCGGGCAAATTGGGGGATGGTCCATTCCAGGTTGCCGGTGATGGTATTTTCTAAAACCAGATCGCTGTTGCTGCCTATCTCGAAGGTTTTTTCACCTGCAGATTTGTTGGCCGTTTTAATCAGCTTGTCCATCATCTGCTCACGGTTGACAAATAATCGCAGATAGGAACATTTATTATAATTACACACCAGATAGCAGTATAAACACATGGCACTGCAGCCCGACGAGGTATACGGCACCAGAAAATCAGACACTTTAAGGTTGGGAACATACTTATGGGTCTTCCTCACCCCGATGATGAGATATTTTTTCATCAGGGTGAAGTCCTTATTGGGACGTGAAGTTAATTCTTCGATCCGGTTGTGGTTCTCAATCTCAATCCATGAGACCTGAGGATACTTGTCCTTCAAATTCTTCCCCAGTTCGTATTCCAGCACCGCCGGTTCATAGTATATTTCGGATGGAAACAAATCAATATCTCCCCCTATTTTCATATTAACTAGCCTTGATGATTTAGGACGCAATTTTAAGAGACAACGTTTTTCATAATCCCAGGGCAATTTAAAACTATACTGATTTTTTAGAAATCCCCCAAAGTTTTCAAAATCACCTTAATTGCAAATTAGACAGTTTATAAAAATCCATGATGTTATCGAAATTAGGGTGGATATAATTCATTGAATCTATACACAAATAACGGCTCTCAGAGGACATTCATATTTATAATATGACTTGCCGCAGAATATATTAACAGCCCGGTGAAACAATAGAATAGCTTCCTGCTCAGCCAGCACTAGGCCCTGTGAGCGACAAAGCCCCGCGAAACTGCCCCCTTATCCGGGAAGTTTTGCGGGGATATTTTATGAGAGACAGAATATTTTGTCTTACCGGGTACAAGCTAAGAAAAAAGGAGTAATGACATGGACCTGAGAGAACTTATTAATTCAACTATTTCCCACGTAAATAACGCTAAGCGGGAGATTGAAAATATGCCGCCTGGCAGCCTGGACGTAAATTCCAACTTTGAAATGGAACTGGCCTACAACGCTTTAGAGGACAGCATAATCCATTGCCGGGGTATCTTCGGCCCCAGCGAATTTAATACCAATCGCCGCAGGAGGGATTTAGAGCTCTAGTTAGCTCCGCAAGACTAAGGAGCCCAATTAAAAACATTTTTGCATTTCGGGCAGGTGACCTTTATTGAACCCCGGTCTGTGGGCACCCGTAGTTTGGTGTGACATTGTGAACATTCCACTACCTGGTGATCGACTAACTGCAATATCTTGCTCTTATCCAATCCCACTACCACGTCATCGCCAATCAAGAAAGCCGGCACACCCCGCAGGTTTAGGCGGGTGAATTGGCTGCGGGCTTCGGGATCCTGATTGACATCCTTCTCGGTATAACTGATCTTGTTTTGCGAAAGGAACTCTTTCGCGGTGATACAATGGGGTCAGGTTTTGGTAGTAAACATTATTACTTTTTTCAAGTATTTAACCCCCTTTTAAATATCCCCGGCAAATTGTCCACGTCTAATGCTTTGACCGCTAACTGTTTGGTTCCCCGTAAAAATATACCTATCCAGGATTTCGTCCGTATTATAAATCATTTCTGCTGCCTCCTTCTGGCAAAAAGTAAGTACCTTATTTTATTTGCTTCTATGGCAAACCCAAAATCCGGAAGGATATTTGAATAATTATAAGTCTTATAATAAAGTATTTTCCTAATATTGATTGGCATCAGTTGGTATAATTAGTATAATTAGCGGGCAAATGATATCATTAACTTATCTGTACAGAAGAAAGAAGATTATAATGTCAAGCACATTTGAAGATCTGGGTATAGCTCCTTCCCTGCTGAAAGGCCTCTATGATATGGGATTCGAGGCGCCTACCGAAGTACAAACCATGGCGATTCCACACATTCTGAACGGGGAAGACCTGATTGTTATGGCCAAGACCGGTACCGGTAAGACGGCCGTATTTGGCGTTCCTATATTACAGTTAACCGATCCTGAAGCACCTGGTCCCCTGGCCCTGATTCTAGCCCCCACCCGGGAACTGGCGGTTCAGGTTGACAGCGACCTCAAGCTAATGGCTAAACATGTCCGTCACCGCACTACTGCTGTTTATGGTCAACATAGTATGAATACTGAAATTCAAGCTCTAAGTAAAGGAGCTACCATAGTAACAGGGACACCTGGGCGGGTGTTCGATCATATCTGCCAGAGAAATTTGAAAACCCAACACATACGTTTTCTGGTCCTGGATGAAGCTGACCGGATGCTGGATATGGGCTTTATGGATCAGGTCCGGCGGATTATTAAGACCATTCCCAAAAACCGCACTACCTTAGTATTTTCTGCCACAATTCCGCCTGACATCCGGAAAATATGCCGGGATAATATGAAAAATCCCGAAACCATCGAGATTGAGTCACGTACTATGACCGTGGATTCTATCCAGCAAAAATACTATCGAGTCAGGGAAAATGAAAAGAACGCAATGCTGCACCGCGTTTTGATGATGGAACGGCCTGACAGCTGCATGATCTTCTGCAATATGCGGGTCACGGTGGATCGGGTCCAGAACTTCCTGGTTAAGCAGGGTTATGATTCCCGCGCCCTTCATGGGGATATCCCCCAGGAAAAGCGGCTCAAGACCCTTCAGCAGTTTAAGGACGGTAAATTTTCGCTGCTGGTGGCTACCGATGTAGCTGGTCGGGGTATTCACATTGACGATCTATCCCTGGTGATAAACTACGATGTACCCAATGAACTGGATAATTACGTGCACCGGATTGGACGTACCGGCCGGGCTGGAAGCGGAGGGCGTTCCGTTACCCTGGTCACTGGTGAAGATATTATGAGCTTGTATGAAATAGAGGAACATATAGGCTGCCTGATAGAAGAAGCTGAGTTTCCGCCCGAAGCATATTTGAATGAGAACCGGGCTGCAATCGATAAATGGATGCAGGATCATGCCCGAAAGATCACCCCGGCACCGCCCCCGCCTAAATCAAAGCCAAAGGATGGACAGCAAAAACGTTCCCGGTCCCAGTCTCGTCAGTCTAATAAGCGAAGTAATGATAGGCTGCCCACAGCAGCACCTGGCGCTGAGACCCCTCAACTGACAGTGGTGCCTCCGTCCCAGCCAAATATAATAACCAAGAATACACATAATGCAGTTCCGATTACGGCCAAAGACAGGCAGTCTCCTGCCCCGGCAGCGGAAGAAACGACTACTTTCCAGGAAAACACTGGTAAGGTCAGCTTCCTGCAGCGGTTGTTGGACAGTATTAAAGGCAAGAAGAAGAAATAGGTGAGCAGTAACAGATATACAAAAGCATGATCGAAATATGATCATGCTTTTATTCTTTTTCCCTAATGTACAGGCTATTTGTAAATCTGCCAGAAGTCATGAAAAGCTTGGGGGCCGCCGGCGACCAGCGACGTCTTGTGGATAAACTGCAGTTCTTCACCTTCCATAGTTGCTGCCATCCCCCCCGCTTCCCTGACAATCAAAGAGGCCGCCGCATAATCCCAGGGCGAGAGCATCATTTCATAAAACAAATCGCAGCGGCCGCAGGCAATATAGCAGATATCCAGGGCAGCTGAACCGCTGCGGCGTACATCAAGGGAATTTTCGTATAGCATCCGGGCCAGGTTAAAAGTGGCCTCTGCTTTGTCTTTGTAATAAGGGGCGGTTCCGAAACAAACCAGACCCTCCTTTAATCCGCGCGGGCTGGCATGAACAGGCTGTCCATTCAGAAAGGCACCCCGGCCGGTTTCAGCGTAAAACAGTTCATTCAAGTAAGGATTGAAAACCAACCCGGTAATCATCTTATTATCGCAGGCCAGGGCAATAGAAATAGCACTGTGATGATAATCCCAGGCAAAATTAGCGGTCCCGTCGATAGGGTCAACTATAAAGCAATAACCTGTATTCTTTTTCCTGGTTAACTTGCTTTCCTCGCCTATGAATTGAGCTTCGGGCAATAAACGAGCCAGTTCATCGCACAGCATGTCCTGGACAAGTACGTCATATTTGGTTATAAAATCACCGGGACTGGATTTCACCTCAACATCAGCCTGGCTGACGTCAGCCTTCAGAATCACTTCTCCGGCTTTCCTTATAACATTGCATAACTCCTCAAGCAACATAGGTATCATCCTCTATATCAATACTTTAAAATAGCTTATTGATTTTTAGACCCAGTATGTTGTCAATTAATTCAGTCCGTACATATAGACGGCATTATCTGCTAATGTATTATTTCGTCTTTGATTGAGATTTTGCTGGCTTGTTCTCGCGGAAGGAATCGAAAAATCTCTTCAGTTCATCCTTGGCTGCCGGGCTCAATGAATGCCATCTTATCCCCTGAATTGCACCCTCCAGGCCGAAAAGGGAATTCATTCAGGTGTCGCCTTCTAAAAGCCGCAGCCTGGTAAAGGCCTCTTTGCTGCCGATACGGATCAACTCATCCGGGGTATTGATCCCAACTGAGGCCAACCGCTTCTCCATGACCTTGCCTATGTTTTGCATATCACATAGTTTATCCATAACATTTACTCCTTTTCCCCGCAAATTCACAAAGGTTCTTAAAGCTGATTGCAGCATCCGGTATCAGCTCTGATCAAACATCCATCTCAGAGTCTATTCGGGTTCCAAGGCTTCTCTTTTCCTAACGTCATTCTTGAGCAAGGTATATATAATAGTAGCAATAGGTACTCCTAACAGAATTCCTACTGGTCCAGCCAGGCCGCTCCCGATGATTGTAGCCAGCAAAACCCAGATACCAGGCAGACCGAGACTGCCTCCCACCACCCGCGGATATATGACATTGCCTTCAAACTGCTGTAATATCACCAGGAAGACGACAAACCACAGAGCCTGCACAGGCGAAACCAGCACCAGGACGAAAACAGCTATCGCCCCTCCAATATAGGCCCCAATCATCGGCACCAAGGCTGTAACCCCGACCAGAGTGCTTATCATCACTGGATATTCAAATCTCAGCACCAGCATGCCAACAAAACAAAGAAAGCCAATTATCAGCGCTTCGCTCAGCTGGCCATATACAAATTTATTAAATACATCCACGGTTATGTGATATACGTATGCCAATCTTGAATAGACTCTTGGGGGGAGGTAGACCCGGAAGACCATTTTGCTGTTCTTAAGAATCGTTTCCTTGCCTGCCAGAAGATAAACCGAAAATATTAGGGCAATAAAGAAAGTAAAAATGAAGTTGATCACTCCGGCGGTAATACCGACTATTGAGGTGAATACCAGGGAGATATTCTCCGTGAATCTTTGGATTGAGGCCAATAATTGATGGCTCAGCGAGGCAAGATCTACACTTTGCAGTTGCAGGATGCTAGTGATACGATCGAGCCATTCTTGGGAGTTGGCGGTGTAGCTGCTCAGCCTGTGGACGAATTGCTGGATGCTGTCGATAATTTGAGGAACCACAAACATAATTAAGGTGAAGATAATAAGCAGGACCATCAAATAGGTAAATATTATGGCCAGGGTGCGGCTCAGAGCAGGATGTGTTTTCTTGAGGCCGAGACGATCATCGATGAACATACAAGGGCGGTTAAGTATAAAAGCTATTACGATACCTAGAAGCAGTGAATTGAAATATGAACCGAAGGTTCTCAAGCCCGCCCAAATAGGCGCGGCGTTAATCACCACCAGCACCATAAGAGCAGCAAAAACGATCAGAAGTATAATATCCCTTGTCATCCGGTTGTCTATTAGTATCAACTCCTACGTCCAAGCGGTCATCGCCGCAATCGGGGCCCTTTAATCACCATTATTCCATAGTCTCTATTGTATCAGCAATTACTATTAAGAGAAACTCGGAGTAGTAACAGTAACTGCCAATATTTACTTTGATTATCTAGTTGTATTCCCGAAAAATAGGTATTATAATATATACAAGGTGGCGGAGAGATTAAGTAACTCGGATGGTTATCCCAAGGTTTTTAGTTTCCTTCCACGTACCCAGGTTAAGATAGTACCCAGTACCCTTCTTGAGATATAAGGTAAGAACAAGGTGACCCAAAAAATCCTTCGTATTGGTGTCCTGTACAGGTAAAAGTGAGGTTTTCGGTTTTTGAACTACTCGGTTTCCCTCCGCCACCTTGTCAGAACTTAAAGCTCCTCCAGCATATACTGGAGGAGTTTTTTATTTTGACTAAAAGTTTTATATATAGAGCCTATTGTTATTTACAAATATTTCCTTTATTATTTTTACTAGTACGGTGAGCAAAGAGGTGAACGGTTTGAAATACATAAGCATGATATTGGCTCTGTTAACAGGTTCGATACTTGGCTTTTTTGGGGTGTTGGTTTCGGTATTCGCAGATGGTTCCTTTACCGAAAGAATTACAACTATTGGAGTGATTTTAATGGTTTATGCTCTTTTGAGCGCAATGTGGGCCTATTTCCAGCCCAAGTATTCATGGTCCTGGGGCTTAATTGTAGGCTTGCCCGGCATCATGCTGCTTGGCTTATATATTTTGAGCCAATTTAATCCTTATTATCTGTTATATATGGTGATGATCATGGCTATCGCCTGCTTGGGTGCTTTTGGCGGCAGTTACTTAAGCAGCCGCAGGAAACAGCTCTTTAATTAAAGCCTTGACTCCATTTATTTCCGGTTATGAGTTGACACCCTGTAGCTCTGGATATATCCAGGACTTCAGGGTGTTAAAGAAGCAGTATATGGGCAGACCGGTCTTAAGCTCTGGATATTTCCAGAGCTATTTTATTCTTTCAATAGCCTACCTAACAGCCTATTTTCTCCCAGTAATAAATTATGTTAGTCTATTGCTAGGACTGCGCACTCTATAAAAGGCTCTATAATGCCCAACATGGAAATGAGGTAATATAATGTTGCCAGACTATTTGCAAGAGATCCTAAAATCAAACCAGGTTTGCTGCCTGGGAACTCTCAATGGTGATGAACCTTACTTATCCTTAATGTTTTTCAGTTTGCTAGAAAATGACGGCATACTGATAATGAGCAGCCGGGTGAATAGTACTAAAGTAGCTAACATAAAAAGCAGTCCCCGGGTAGCAGTACTAATAAGTACGGATGATAAAAACCAGGCAATAACAATGAGTGGAACTGCCAAATTGGAGGAAGGTGAACGGGCGGAAAAATATCGTTCGATTCACCAGCAGAACTATCCCATGAAGGCGCCATTTATCTCCGACCAGACCGCTATTATATCCTTTAAACCCCTACAGGCAGTAATTTCCGACCGTGAGGACCATGTCACCTACTGGCAGGAAGAGAAATGATAAAACGAGGAGGGTGATTATATGAATTTAGTTGATTATTTTGCTCAGCATAATGGCACGGCGGTTTTGTCCACAGCAGGTGCAGACGGTAAAGTAGATGCCGCCATCTTCAGCAAACCCCACATAATCGGTACAGACTCCATTGCGCTATTAATGTCAGATCGCTTGAGCCATAGTAATTTACAGGCTAATCCCAATGCGTGCTACCTATTCCTTGAGGATGGACCGGGTTGGCAGGGTAAGCGTTTATATCTGAAAAAATCACGTGAGGAACGCAATTCGGAACTGGCCCGTTCCCTGATCAGAAGGACCGACCCCGAAGCCCATAATATCGACGTCAACCTGGTGCATTTCGAAGTAGAACAAGTATTACCATTAATAGGTTCGCAGTAATTATTAATCTCAAGACGATCCTGAATATATAAGTTGACGAGGTAGGAAATCGGGAATAATAAAGAGGAGGCTCGTAAGCCTCCTCAGGGTGTCAAATAAATCTCTATATAGGCAGACCGAGCAAAAAAGGCTTAGAGCAAGGCAATCGGGAAGTCCGTGATTGAGGCGTACATGAGGTACGTCGATTGAAAGGAATTACCGTATTAACGCTGCTATCAGCCTTTTTTTGAGGGTCTGAGGAGGCTCGTAAGCCTCCTCTTATCTACTAATGATCAGCTTCGGCCACTAGCCATCTCCTGGGTAAACACAAAATAACAGATTTCATCACCTGGGTTACCGCCATCGCGATAATCACCGCATTCATCATAGGGATCGTATTTGTTCCCACAGCTTACATCTCTAAGAACAGGATCCCCGTTGCAAAAAGTTCTGGGTTTTCCCGCCACCGAAAAGGGTTTTACTGCTACCGGCACACTGACCTTGGCCTTTTGGTAGGCTTTACTGGTAC
>JAXDBN010000047.1:0-32881 GCA_034678805.1 Syntrophomonadaceae bacterium | reverse complement strand
TTGGACATGGATACGTGGCTCCTTTCTTGGCAGATTTTGTGTGGTAACTTTATCTTACCAAGTGGCTGCGCCCATGTCCGCTTGTTTTCTGGACGCTATTCAATTTTGCGAAACTTATTGTACCTTACCCGTATTGTTCAGGTCTATTTTTACTCCAACTAAAAGCGTTTGGGCATTCACTGTTCTTACTGCTAAAATTCAGATAGGATGTATTAAAATTTCAGACAAGAGCGGAGGTGATTGGGGTATGAGCAGCGTGAAGGTTAAGTTTTTGGGGAGCGGAGATGCCTTTGGCAGCGGTGGGCGATTGCAGAGCTGTATTATAGTAAAAGCCCGGGAATGTCAATTTCTAATGGATTGCGGCGCTTCTTCAATGATTGCCTTACGACGGCACGATATTGATCCCAATGATATTGAACTGATCTTGGTTACAAACCTGCATGGGGATCATTTTGGCGGTATTCCTTATTTCATTGTGGATGCTCAGATAAATCGTAAACGGACTGCGCCTTTGACAATTGCTGGTCCCCCTGGGATTGCAGATAAATTCAAAAACGTAATAGAAGCAACATTTCCCGGTACTGCTGAGATGAAAATGAAGTTTCAATTGGAAATTGCAGAACTGCCAGAGGGAACTCCATGGCACTATGAAAATCTTATTGTAACCCCATTTCCTGTTGTCCATGCAGAAGGGGATCCCCACCAGGCTTTGAAAATTGTCTGCGATGACAAGGTAATTGCATATTCGGGGGATACGGAATGGACGGACTGCCTTATCCCCTTAGCTGATGTCTCTGATTTACTGATAATCGAGGCCTATTTTTTCGATAAAAAAGTCAAATATCACCTGGACTATCAGACTCTCTTATCAAAATCAGGAATGCTTCACAGTAAAAAAATCGTTGTTACCCATATGACCGAGGATATGCTTGCGCGGGTCGATGACATCGAATTCAGCTATGCTGAAGACGGCAAAACTTTTGAAATACCGGAGTGAGTGGATACGGTCGTGTGTCGAGGTCATTTATTTACTCCTAAAAACCGGGTTCCATTTCGGGGATTCTAGATTGAAAGATGCTTGGACCACTTTGCGTGGTTTTTGTTTCTGTAATCAATATCGTATTTGTCATGGATTATTTTCAATCATCTTTGCAAGCAATGCTGAAATCCGGTCAGTGCTATAGCTTTCAATTTATAAATTTATTCAGATTTTTGGATACTATTCTCTTCACTCACCTTATAACCAGCCGCCTTCGTACTTCCAGTCGCTGATATATAAGCTTTTCCATATACCACTTTTATAGGTTTTCCAGTCTTTTTGTCAAACTCAATAGTAGTATCAATATTACCGGTAATTTGTCTTAATTCATTGAACAATAATTTGGTTATCTCGTTTGAATCCACTAATGCCTTTCTATAATATATAAGAGCAAATAGCCAAGAGGCAACTACACTTATGATTGTCGCAATTAAGCAACTCCACCAAGGCCATAATGGATGTTGAACAGTAAATATCAGATATTTCAGCCAATCAGAAGTAGAAGAGTCATTACCCATTTCATATATCCCCGCCTTTTCCCAATTTTGCCAGGGTAATTATTATCGGCTCATTGGCAAATTGTAGAGGTGCTTTCAGAATACATCCAAATTATTTCTTTTTATTTTTGTCTCGTCCAACGCCCGAACAGGAACCACCTCTGATTACCTTGATCGATCCTTGGTTTGGAACGATCCGGTATTGTTCATAGGCCGTTTTATCCGGTTTTTTCTTTGGGGAGGATTTTGGCACAGGTTGATACAATTCATTAGGACTATGCCCTTCCTTTAACCAACTTCTAATGGCTTCCTGTATCGGATCTCTTTTTTTAATTTTCCCCATCATAATCCCCCAAAAGGTATAACTAATTCAAGACATATCAGAGCCATTAGCATGTTAATCGTTTTACCATATTTCCAATTGCTTCAGAGTAATACTTCACCCAGTATTGGTTTGAGTCTTCCGTAGAGAATATCAGTGGGTAAGTTCTTAAACTTTTTTCTTGATTTTTCTAAAATTCAGGTATTAAAGTCCTGCCGGGTGGAAAGGAGAGTCTATCTGAATACTATTAGATTACGTTTTCAATAATCGGGGTATTTGAATTTTTTTCTTGTTCCACCCCTAATAAAATACTGAGAACCTTTAAAGAAGAATAGTGGGCATTAATACATTCATCCAGATTTACTAACGATCTTTCATACCTTACAGCTGGTTTACATTGAATATTATTCAACAAATATTCAGGTATTTTAGGGAGTGTATTCTGATCAAGAATAGTATTCAGAACTAATAGTTCATGGGTATGAGGTGGCTCTTTTTTTCCCCAATCGATAATGAAACCTTTCATAATCTTCTCAGTAAACTGTAGTGAATCCCATTTAGACTGACCATATTGTGGAGAGACCTGATTTAGTAAATTTGCTACGGCCATTCGTAGGTTAGTCTCAGCCTCTGCTTTGTACGTTAAATCCTTTATAACTCGAAAAGATGACATTGTCTTTGATGCAAAGATAAAATATTCTAATATACTCTTAAGATCACTATCACTCAGTGTTGCAGCAACTGAGTATGTCAGCCCTTCAATTAGTCCCAAAACATTGATTACTGGTATCTCTCTCTTTATAAGCGGATCATATTTCTTAGTTTCTTCAGGATATGTCGCACAGCTCTTATCGCAAACAAGGCAAAATGTTCCTAAAAACCAGGGTATTTGCATTTTATATGGATCGTTTTTGATAAGCAATGCTACTTCACCCAAACCAAGATCCACTTTAAGCAAATCGCCATAGCGTTCATCATACCAATTATTTATTCTCTTTACTATCATGGATGAAGAATGAACCTTCACTTTATGGGTTTTAGCAAATAAAGAAATCGCATGGAATGGTCGCTGGGGAATTAAAAAACCATTCTTCTTCAACTTTTCATCCATTGTTTCCATGAGTCTATTGAATTCCTCTTTACCCATAAATAAATCATTCATAGATAATCTCCTAAAGGCCTTAATGTACATTTTGGTTGATAATACGCGTAAATAGGGGACCATGAGGAGTAGTCATCTTGTGTTTGAAAAACCTTCTAATAAATATATTAAAACTACAGAATTTGGTATTATCCACTATTTATAAGGTAAAAGTAGTTTAACCTCCAAGAATCTGCTCTCTAAGTTCTTTATATACATTGGTTTCTTCGGTTATTAAAGGTGTAATTGTATCTTTCAGAAACGCATCGGTAGTGTTACCATGATTCGTCAAATTAAGTAATCTTTTAAGTTCAACACACATTTCCCCTGTTGCCGATTTAATATCTTCATTGGAATGCCCCCTCCGCATACTAGAATCAATAGCTCTCTGTTTAATTTCTAGGGCTTCTTTTATTAAACTTTCTATCTTATCTGGTAGGAATCCAGTAGTATATTTCTCAACTAATCGAATGATTATCTCATCATCCATAAGGTAAGATTCAATGTGTCTTCGTCTTAAGACAGTAACATTCCTACTATTTAATTCTTCAATTTCCTCATCAGACCGTTCATCCCGGTCAATTAGTCTTTTTATCGTCCTGCCGACACACACTTGACTTAAAATTAAATATCCTATGAAACTATCATCTTCAATTTCATTACAACCACCAGCCGAGACAAACATTACATCTTCCTTTTTAAATATGTGAGAATATATTTGAGAATCAAAGTTCTTATTCTTCCTGCCCTTTTTATTGCCTTCACACAAAAATATTTTATTAGGTAAAATCATTTTACCTAAATCATCTAATGCAATTGATAAGAATTTCTCCCATACAATTCTATCAATTGAAGAAGGTTGTAAAACAATAACATCATCAAAATCATTCTCGTCAAAATCTAAAAATACTACTTTATTGGTTCCTCTATTTGATAATTCTTTTGCCTTTTGCATGATACCTAATGAATGAGTGGTTATCCACAATTGTCCATTTTCTGGTATTACGTTGTACAATTCCTCTAACAAAGAACCTTGCAATCGCGTATGTATATGAATTTCTGGTTCATCAATGCAGTATATTGAATTATCATAATAATTTTTCTTAATGATAAAATCTAATAATAAATCAAATGCGGCTTTTTCTCCCCCGGATAGATTTTTGTAATGGAATGATTTAGAATCACCTTTTTCAAAAAAGAAAGCTCCATCGCTAAGCGGATCGCCTATATTGTTTAATACAAGGTCCTTAAAAACATTTGTCATTGAACTCCTAATACTCCCAATAAGTTCTTCACGCAGATCTTTAACGCATTTTTCATCATTCATTTCATGATATACACTTTTTATTGTATTATGTAAGAGCCTTTGATAATTCTGAGATACAACTATGTCATTATCGATAAGACGATTAAATCTAAATTGGTCCCCAGGATCACCAATCTTAGAAAATGAAGTAATATTAAAATCAGGATCGTTTCGATATGCAGTCCTAAAGTACATCATCTTTTTCCGATTTTGAGGCATTTCGAAGTTAGAATGAAAAGATATTTGTACAGATCCGTCATATGAAAAAGGATTTTCAGCATTTTTTCTATAGTAATTATCTTCATTATTATGACCACGACCGGAATTTTTTCTATACCACTGGTTAAAAGCATCAAAAATTGATGACTTTCCTGACCCGTTAGGTCCAACTATAATAACTAATTTGGCCTCTCTCGGTATATTTGTTACTGTTAGATTCGAAAATCTCTTAAAATTTGTAATTTTTATCTCAGATATCTTCAAATATAATTACCTCCATTAATATAACTATATTTATTATAATAATTTTTCTACATTATTTGCCCTAAATTCCATAATTTTTACATATCATCAGTAAATCACCCTCAAGCGAAGGAATCTGGGGGCAATCGTTGATCCATAATAGACTATATTGACTCGGCTCTTATGGCCCGATTTATACTGCATTTAAAGGTAATGGGATCATAGAGAATCGGATGAAGATCGGTGATTTCATTAAAATTAACAGGAAGTACACTTGAAACTATCAAATATTACAATAACATAGGTTTGCTACCTAACCCTGAGCGCACCTCCGTGGGACATCGTTTATATGTATCAACATGTTAGGGTTTTTATAGACTTCATGGTAGGTGGGTTAAACTCACTATGAGGAATTTCTAGCATTTCCTCGTATATCCAAAAAACTGATCAACCGGACCTATTCCGTGGCCTATATCTAAGCCATTTTTGATGGCTCCGGTTACGAAAGCCTTGGAGTGGCCAACCGCATCAGGCAGATTGTAACCGAGGGCTAAATGGACAGCAATGGCCGAAGATAATGTACAGCCGGTGCCGTGGGTGTTTTTTTGGTTTATGCGCGGGGAGCTGTAGGTCACCAGGTTTTGGCCGTCAAAAAGTACATCGATGGCATCCCCTGGGAGGTGCCCGCCTTTGACCAGGACACTCTTCGCTCCTAAACGATAGAGTTCCTGGGCAGCCATCTCCATCCCTGCCTGCTCGGTAATCTCTTTGCCCACTAGTACCTGGGCCTCGGGGATATTGGGGGTGATCATGGTTGCCAGCGGGAACAATTCGCTTTTTAAAACCTCAATGGCTTTGGGCTCCAATAGGGTATGCCCGCTGGTGGAGATCATCACAGTATCCAGCACAATATTGGAGGCTCCCCATTGCACCAGGGACGAGGCTATCTGGCCGATGATTTCAGCATTGACCACCATTCCAATCTTGACCGCATCCACCCGGATATCTGAAAAGACCGCGTCCAGCTGGATCTTGACCATTTCCCGGCTCATGGCCGCCACCTGGAAAACACCCTGGGTGTTTTGCGCCGTGACCGCGGTGATGACGCTCATCCCATAGGTTCCCAAAGCGGCAAAGGTCTTTATATCTGCCTGTATGCCGGCTCCGCCGCTGGAATCAGAACCGGCAATGGTCAAAATATTTTTCATTTTGATGCCTCCTTAGAGATCGCGGTCAATTGATCCAAGATATCCTGAAAACCGTTAAAGTGATAAACCGGTATCCCCTCTTCGAGACAGTACTTATAAAGGGCTTTTTTAGCAAACACCATATCCGCGTACCGGGCGGGACAAAAATCCGAATAACCGTCTCCAATATACACGGTCTGGAGGTTCGGGGAAGCCAGTCTGCGCAAAAGTTCCAGTTTGCACACCCCGCACAGGTCGCATTCGTCCGAGTTATGATCGGCAGCAATATCCAGCCGGGGAGTAAAGAGAAGTTTGTTGCTGTAATACGGCACTTCCAGACCTTCCCGCTTCAGCAGGTGTTTGATATAGAAATCATAGCCGTCGCTCAGGATCGTAACCGGGAAATCCTTCACCTTACAGAAGTATAGAAAATCACCGAAGGCCGGATCGATGGCCGCCTGATCCACTACCTTCTGTAAGTCCTCAGCTTTATGGGTGCTGAAGAGCTGGAAAGTCTGACGGGCGCACTCCAGGGTAGACAGCTCTTTTTGCTCCCACCGCTCATTGATTTCCCGCCAGCCATCCCCGGCAAAGGTGGTCACCAGTGTCGCACAAACATCCATGTCGGTGATGGTACCGTCAAAGTCTATGAAAAAACTGTAGCCTGTCTTCTCCATAAATCTCCTAACTCCCTGGCCGCCCGACTGGGATCTTCCTGGCTAAGTATGGCCGAGATAACCGATATCCCGTCAATACCAGTATCTTTGACCTCAGCCAGATTGGCAAGCCCTATTCCTCCAATTCCCACCACCGGAATGCTAACAGACTCCTTGATGTTTTTTAAGACACTAAGTCCAATCGGGCGGCTGGCATCCGCCTTGCTGCCAGTTGCATAAACCGGGCCCGCGCCCAGGTAATCCACTCCCAGCCTTTCCCCTGCCCTGGCCTGTTCCAGGTTGGAAACCGAATAGCCCAGGATTTTATTGGGACCGATGATACGCCGGATCATTGCCGGGGGCAGGTCGCCCTGCCCGACATGAACCCCGTCTGCATCCAGGGCCAGGGCAATATCGACCCGGTCATTGACGATAAGGGGCACCCTATATTCCCGGGCTATCTTCTTTAGATTTAATCCGATGTTGTAGAATTCCTGAACGGAAGCATCTTTTTCCCGCACCTGTAGTAGGGTAACGCCCCCTTCCAGGGCATTCCTTATGGAAGTATAAAATTCTTTAGAGCCGACCAGGGTGCGATCGGTGATCAAATACAAGCTATAATCTACATCCATTTTACCCGGCTCCGATCTCTGAGTATATTTTGATTTACCTGACTGATCTGGTCAAAAAGGCTGATCCTGAATGTTCCCGGCTGCTTCCCGCCCTGGGCCTCCTGGGCCAGTTCCCCGGCCAGGCTGAAGGTCGCCAGCGCGGCAGCAGACGCCAGGTACATATCGCGGTTGGCTCCGCAGAATCCTCCGATCAGTGCTCCGACCATGCAGCCGGCACCGGTGATCCTGGTCAATAGTTCAGTCCCGTTTTCAACCTGGCAGGTTCTGACCCCGTCGCTGACCACGTCGGTCTGGCCGGTAGCCACCACTACGCAGCCGAAATCCCGGGCTGCCTTTTGACAGGCCTCCACGACATTGTCTCCCCCATCGATGGAGTCCACCCCGCGGACCTGGGCCTCCATCCCGGCTAGGGCCTTTATCTCCCCCTGGTTGCCCTTAATTACCGAGAAGGAGCCGAATTGCTGTAATTTCCTTATCACATCCACCTTGTGGGGAATGGCTCCGCAGGCTACCGGGTCCAAAACCACCGGCACGCCTTTAATTTGTGCGCCCCGGATGGCCAGATACATAGCCAGTTCCTGTTCCTTGGTAAGAGTCCCTATATTCAGGTATAAAGCGTTGGCGATCTGGCTGAATTCAAAGGCCTCATCGGCTGCCTCGCACATGGCCGGGGAACCTCCCACCGCCAGCAGTATATTGGCGCAGTCGTTGATGGTTACGTAATTAGTGATGATATGCACCAGTGGGGTTGTTTGCTTTACCCCGGCCAGGCATGCGGCTAACTTGTTATTCATTCTCTTGCTCTCCTCTCGTCTCAATGGCAGGCTGTAAAACTATTGCCCAGGTAACTGCTGATTAACTTGTACGCACAGAATTGGCCGCACATGGTGCAGGCCTCCTGCTCGTCATCGTTTTTCTCGCTTCTCATCCGCGCCGCCTTTTCCGGATCAATGGCCAGCGCTATCTGCTGCGGCCAATCCAATTTCTTGCGGGCTTTGGCCATTTCCAGGTCCCACTCCCAGGCGCCTTTGACACCCTTGACCAGATCGGCAGCATGGCCGGCTATCCGGGCTGCAATAACGCCTTCTTTGACATCCTCTTTGGTGGGCAAGCCCAGGTGTTCAGCGGGGGTAACGTAACACAAAAAATCGGCCCCGTTGGCAGCCGCTATAGCCCCGCCGATAGCGGAGGTTATGTGGTCGTAGCCCGGTGCCACATCGGTAACCAGCGGGCCCAATACATAAAAGGGAGCATCATGGCAGATTCTTTTTTCAAGCTTCATGTTGGCCACGATCTGGTCCAGGGGGACATGCCCGGGGCCCTCCACCATTACTTGAACGCCGGCTTCCCGGGCTCGTTTAACCAGGCCGCCTAATATGATAAGCTCTTTTAACTGCACCGAATCGGTTGCATCGGCCAGGCAGCCGGGCCTTAAACCGTCGCCCAGGCTCAATGTTACATCGTAACGGCGGGCTATCTCCAGCAGCCGGCCGTACTGTTCATACAAAGGATTCTGCTGACCGTACTGGATCATCCAGGCAGAAATAAAGGAACCGCCCCGGGAGACAATATCCATCACCCGCCCGGTCTTTCTCAGTTCGTCGATAATTTCCAGGGTCACCCCGCAGTGAACGGTGATGAAATCGGCGCCATCCCGGCAATGTTTTTCGATGCCGGCAAATATATCCTCGGCCGTCATCTCGATCAATCCCCGCCCTGCCCTTTGGTTTTCCACCAGCGCCTGGTAGATCGGCACCGTACCGACCATGACCGGGCAGGATTTGATGATGCTCCTTCTTATCGCGTCAATATCCCCGCCGGTGCTCAGGTCCATGATAGAATGAGCCCCGGCTTGCAGGGCAATCTGCAGCTTTTCTAATTCCTGCGCTAATTCCGGATAAGCATCCGAAGTCCCGATATTGGCATTAACCTTGGTGGACAAGCCTTTGCCCACCGCGATGGGCCTGATCCCGTGATGATTGATATTGCAGGGCAAAACCGCTTCCCCGGCCGCAATCTTTTGGCGGAGCTCCTCCCCGCTGATGCCTTCCCCGTTCGCTGCCGCCTGCATTTGTTCGGTTACTAAGCCTTTCCTGGCTGCTTCCAGCTGCGTCAATTTAATGACCTCCTCTCTTAATTGGCCATAAAAATAAGAAAGCATAAACCCGGCCAAAGGTTTATGCTCGTAAAACATATGATGCTATACTCACCTTCCCTCCGCTGGCATTACCCAGATCAGGTTGAAAGGGTCAAGGGATTCATCGGTCCCTTATCTCAGCCGGCCTGTCCAGCCCCCCTAGTCGCTATGCATTTGTCTGTTACATTGGTGTTACATTGGGGACGTTGTTTGTGTAACATCATGCCTGGCTGTTACGGAAAGAACGTCCCGGTGTAACGAATCTTTTAACTGGCCGATGGAGCCTCGAGAACCGCTAGTATTTCCTGTTTCAGCTGGTTCTTGCGGTCCGTCGTGGCCCCGGCTAATTCCACCCGCAGTTTGACCTGGGCAGGGCGGGGTGACAATACATAAATGGTGTCGGCCAACAGCAGGGCCTCCTCGATATCATGGGTAACCAGCACCAGGGTAGGTTTGTACTTGGCGCACAGCTCCTTCAGCCAAACCTGCATCTTGCCGCGGGTAATGGCATCCAGGGTGGCAAAGGGCTCGTCCAGCAGCATAATATCGCTGGTAAACAAATAGGTCCGCAGCAATGCGGCCCGCTGGCGCATCCCCCCTGACAACTGGCGGGGATAATAACTCTCAAAGCCATCCAGGCCAAAGTCCTGGAGATAATCCTGGGCATTATTATAGGCCTCCTTGCGGCTCACTCCCCTGAGCAGCAAGGGAATACAGACATTATCCAGGATGTTCTGCCAGGGCAGCAGCAGATCCTTTTGCTGCATGTAGCTGATCCGCCCGGTCTTGCCGGTCCAATCCACCCCGCCCAGTTCGACCCGGCCCTGGTCAGGTTTCAGCAACCCGGCAATAATGTTTAGCAGGGTGCTCTTACCGCAGCCGCTGGGGCCCAGGATTACCGCAAATTCACGGCATTCGATGGCCATGGATATGTTGTCCAGGGTTTGCACCCGGTCCAGGGTCTTACTCACCCCGGTAACCTTGATAGCCGACACAGCCAGCCCTCCTATTTAGGCAAGAAGTCGTTGGTAAAGGCTTTTTGGGTATCGATGTTCTTTTCGATCAATTTGTTGTTGAACATAAAATCGGCGTAATTTATCCACACCTCTGGTTTCATCTCTCCCCAGCGCGGAGCATCGGCCTGGTACTGGGTTACCAGGTACTTCTGGCTGGCTGCCACCAGGTTCTGGTTCAGTTCCGGGACCGCTTTGAGCAGGATCGTTGCCGCCTGGTCGGGATTATCCATGGCATATTGGTACCCCTTGGCGGTAGCCCGCATGAATTTCCTGACCAGCTCTGGATTCTGGGCGATCTTGTTCTCGCTGGTGATCAAAACCGGGGTGTAATAATCAAACACCTTATCTTCGTCTTTAAGACTGACGAAATTCAAGGGCATGTTCTTGAGCTGCGCTTCGATTCCGGTCCAGGCCTGGTAGATCCAGGCGAAGTCGATACCTCTCTCCATGCTGGCAAAGAAATCAGCGTCACCGATATTAACCATTTTGATCTTATTGAAATCAGCATTGTATTTAGCCATAAGGGCTTTCAAAACTGCGGTCTCGGCGGGTGAACCCCAGCCCCCGTAGGTTTTGCCTTCAAAATCTTTCGGGGTTTTGATGTTTTTGGCTGCCGGCGAGGCAAATCCAGAGGTATTGTGCTGGATCACCGCGGCCACGGCCACAACCGGTATGCCCTCGGACCGGGCGGTGGTTACTTCTTCCTGGTAGCTGACCGCGAAATCCGCTTTATCGGTAGCGATAAGCTGCGGATTGCTGCCCTCGGAGGGCTGCACAATGGTTACATCCAATCCTTCCTCGGCATAGTAGCCCTGATCTTTGGCTGCATATAATCCGGTGTGGTTGGTATTGGGGAACCAGTCCAGCATTACCGTAACCTTCTGGGGTTCGGTTTTGACCGGTTCAGTGGTCTTTTTAGCACAGCCGCTCATTACGCCGACCAGCAGGCAGAGGGCTAGGGTCAGGGCCATAAATCTTCTCATTGTTTTCAACATCCTTTCCGGCATTGTCGTCATTGCACCTTCGATCAGGGTTCATTTTATAGGTATAAAGTATATATATTAATCCAGTTCCCACTTCTGCTCATGGGTGGTCCAAGGCATAGCGCGGGTCTCGATCCACTCGATCAGCTTTACCCACAGCAGGCTTAAAATGGCAATAATCATTACCGCGGCCAGGACCCGGTCCACCCGGAAGGATTTCTGGGCAATGGTCATGTAATAGCCCAGTCCCTGCTGGGCCCCCAGCCATTCCCCTATCACCGCCGCCATAATCGCGTAGGAGGCCGATATTTTCATGCCGGCAAAGAATCCCGGCAGGGCTGAAGGCAGCTTGACCATTCGAAAGATGGCCATCCGCCCGGCTCCCATGGAACGGAACAAATTTATCAGGTCGGGATCAACCGCATTAAATCCATTCAGCAGATTGATGACCACCGGGAAAAAACACACCAGGATCACCACCAGCACCTTGGGCAGCATCCCCCAGCCGAACCAGATCAGGAAAAGCGGGGCCAGGGTAATAATAGGTATGGTCTGTGATACCACCAGCAGGGGCAAAAGAGCCTGGTTAAGCCAGTAAACCTGGTTGAGAATGAAGGCGGCTATGAATGCCACCGCCACCGCCAGTCCAAAACCCAGCAGCGCTTCCATCAGGGTGCTGGCGCTATGGTTCAAAAGCAGTCCCCAGCTAGCCGCCAGGGTTTGTACGATCTGCACCGGACCGGGCAGGATATACACCGGCACATGGGTCAACCTGACCACCAGTTCCCAGATGACCAGTAAAACTAGCAGGGCAGTACCCGGGATTATTTTATTGGCGATATTTCCAGACCTTTTCATCCATCGTCACTCCCGCCGGCTTATAGTCGATCTTGATCATCGCCGCTACCCGGGGTATCCCGGCTTCTTTACATATTTCCAGCGATTTTTCCACCAGCCCCAGCAGGGTTTTGACATCCCCTTCAATGGTCGTTTCCATAGGCCCGACCACATATTTCAGACCTGACTGGGCAATTAAAGCGATAACCTTGTCCACTGCCGGGTAAATCTCCTCTTCGCTTACCACCGGCAGTATCTGCAAACTCAAATTGGCCTCTGCCACCAACCTCACCTCCCCTTCAGCGTTCTAAATATCAAAGCGTTCATCCTGCAGGTATATACCGGTCCGGTTATCAAAGGCCCGGTCATGACCCGGGATTATCAAACCATTGAATTGAGATAGCCTTGCGGCACTATTCATAAACAACGTGTCGTTATAATTGATTCCCGGCAAATAGGCATTTCTCCATAAGTCCCGGTGATACAGGGCATCTCCTGCCACCAGGAGCTTATCATAACTGCCGGTCAGCACTACTGCATAATCGGCAATGGTATGGCCGGGAGCCGGCAGCAGCTCGAATCCAGGGGGGAGAACCGGACCATCCTCCATGAATTCCAACTGCCCGGGCAAACCGATAAAAGAATCCACCGGGAAGCGCTCAGCCAGTCGTTTGATATCCGTAACCAGGGCCACCGCGCTGACATCCGGATCCCTGCCTAATCGCCCCAATAACTGGACCGGATCGCGGCATTCCCACAGCTGGCGCTCCCAATCCCGGGCATATTCGAGTCCCCGGCGGCTGCAAATAATGCGGGCATTCCTGAAGAGGTTATTGCCCCCGGCATGATCACAATGCGGGTGAGTATTTATCACCAGCTCAAAATCTTCCGGCCGGCAGCCCCACTCGGCCAATTCCTTCACCAGTCCCGGGTTATCCACCATGCCAGTATCAACGATGGCCAAATGACCGCCGGCGTATTCTATTATTGCCGAGCTGACCGGTACATGGCGAACGATAATATTATCGATATCATCCAGCTGGGTCATAATGGCTGTAATCTGCATCGCCCACCTCGGATAGCCGGTTCAATCTTCCCGAACTGGTTTAATGAATAATACACACACAAAGCTGCCTTTTTCGGTGAGTGCATAGTGCTTCTCCCCGTCGTCGTTCATTTGGGATTCATCCGCGTCATGGGGCACATACAGGCACTCCCCGCTGGCCACCAGGTGTTCCCGGTCCAGGTTCTCCATCTGCTCGCGGCTCTTCAAGTTAAAATAATTAAATACCGATCCCGGGTCAGCCTTGGCCTTCTTTAGATAGTAGCGGCCCCAGTTTCCTTCACTGCTGATAACCCCTATCAATATCTGTCCGCCCGGCTTCACCACCCGGTACATTTCCGCATAAACACGAGCCGGATCCTGGGCAAATTCCAACGCGGTCATGGATATCACACCATCGAAGGATTCATCTTCGAATTCCAAGCGGTTGAAATCCATCCATTTGAATTCCAGCTTCAGCTCGGGATACAGAAGAGCTTTGCGCCGGGCCACCTTGAGCATCTCTTCGGATATGTCTATCCCGGTTACCGCAACCTCTTGACTAGCTAGTTTGAGGCTGAAGTTACCGGTTCCGCACCCTACATCCAGTACTTTCATCCCCGGTTGAGGTGTGAACATGGACATGGCCAGCTGTGTCTCCACCGCGTCGATGAACCTGCCCATGGTGGTTTCATACCAGGGATCGTAGGAACCTGCTTTTTTGTCGTCAAATACACTCATGCTGAACCTCTTTTCCTGGTTGCCGAAGACATTAAAAAAGCCTTATACCCGTCATGAGTAAAAGGCCATTGCGTCTAAAATGTATAAGCAATTCCTACGCTGGCATTACCCAGATCAGGTTTACGGGTCAGATCTGAAATCTTTCTCAGCCGACTGCTCGGCTCCCCGATGCATGGTTCTATTATCAACCGTAATCGGACCGGTTGCAAGGTAAATCTATCCTTCACCCATGCCTGGTGCAGCCTGCCGCCCGATCAAGCTGCAGCATACTTCACTGAATACAGCCACCAAACCCATGTCTTGGGCATAGGCTACGGTGGCTTCATCCGGGTAGGCGATGCCGTTTACCCCGCCAACCACCGCTTCGATCTCCACCAGTCGCTTATATGCTCCGGCGGGCCGGGCGCAACCCAGTGTAATGGGGGTCCGGGGCAATAGTTCCCGGGCTTCGGCGATAATCTCACCCACCTCGCTGATGCTGGGCGGGGATACCGTCGCCATGGCCGTGCCGCAGGCGGGGATCAGAACCACCAGGACCAGGGTCTCGGGGGCAGCTTGCCTGATCATCTGCAGTGCCTGCCTTTCCCCGCGTATCTGTCCATAATGCAGCCCGATGACTACATGGGGAGCAATATTCAAGCCGACCTCCCGGCAATAGAGCATGGCCCGTAAATAATCTTCCGGGCGCCGGTCCAGGTGGTAGACCTGGCGGATAGTATCGGGATCGCCGATTATATCCATCAATACCTGCTCCACCCCGGCAGCCTTCAATAGGCTGGCTGCTTCCCGATTTATAAGTCCGCTGTGCACTATTATCTGCAAACCCTGCTGGCCGGCATAAGCTATTGCATCCGCGAAGGGCAGCAGAGGCACCTCACCCTGTTGATTGGCCCCGCCGCTGACAAGGACTCCCCGGCATCCTTTATCCACAAGCTGGTCTATCACCTGGCGGAACTTAGCTGGAGTGGGCGCGGCAATCATACTCTGCAGCAGTCGGGCGTCGCAATGGTCGCAGCGGCAGGCACAGGCACTGCCGGTAACGCTGACATTTACAAACGAGCTGGCATGGTTCTCAAAGTACCGGTTATGGTAGTGTTTGGCTCCCGGGGCGGAAAACCAGATCCGCGGGGGAAACTGCTGCCTGATCTGCCAGGCCCGGGCCACTTTGTCAGCTGCTGCGGTCATCCTATTCAACTCCATCCCATAACTGGGGAAGAATAATAGCCAATCCTTCTGCCCCTGGTACAAATGGGTAATTGCGCATCGGTTCACTGGCCCGCTCATTGCCAAAGGGGCGATTGCAGGCCACCTGGCCATCTTCACCGGGACAGCCCGAGGTCATGAAGGCCTCTCCCCTGCCCAGATAAGGCTGAATCTCAACGCCGAAATCAATGATGCGTCCCTCCGGTGAGAATCTCATATCTTCAATCCGGGTTATACCTTCATTGATAAGGTAGCGGGCCATCTGGATGCGGCGGTATTGTCCCAGCGGCGGCTGGGGATGGTTATATAACACACTGCCATCCTCGGGGTAGAAAGAAAACAGGTGGGTCATGGCTCCCATACGATGAGCCAGTGAAATCGCCGCTGCCAGCTCTTCCTCCGTCTCGCCCAGGCCCACAATCAAATGGATTCCAGCCCGGCCAGGTCCAAATATCTCGGCTGCCGCGGCCAGGGTGTGCCAGAAAACCTCCCAGCGGTGCGGCCCTTTAACCCCGGCCCCGCGATGCTGTTCAAACAGAGTTTCAGTAGCAGCATCGACGGCTACCCCGATGTGATCGGCGCCGGCCTTCTTGAGACGGTAAAGGTCGTCCGGTATCTTCATTACGGTTGGCGCTACCAGGGCACTGACTGGCAAACCGGTTCTGGCCCTCACCTGCTCAATGACCTGGCAAGTATCATCGACCGAATTCCGGTGGGTAATCATGGAGACACACACTCTTTTAAAAGGATGTTTACCGCTCTCAACCCGCACCAGGATATCCTCCAGCGCATAGGTAGGCCACTTGACCCGGATGAAGGTTTTGGATGAATCCTCCTGCCGGTTCCTGGACAATCCGCAATAGCTGCAGGAAGCAGCGCAGCCATTTTTATAGGCAAGCAGCAGATTCAAGCATTTGCACTCTGATTGGGGCATAAATCTGCCTCGCTCCATTCCCAGGCAGATGGCTCCTGCCAGGCTGGTTTGCACATATTGGGGGCTTTCCTGGACAGATAGCATTTTCACTCTTCCCTTCGGTCAAATTTTTCCGATAAAATCTAATTGAAACTAATCCAGGTTTTCTTTATCAATTCTTCAAACCGGGCCGGGTCATCAGTCCAGCCGCGGTCCATCTCCAGGCGCTGCCGTACCGCCCGGTCCAGGAACCTTCCCAGGACCTCCTGCCAGCGCCGCGGATACTGGGCCAGCAGTCCCAGGTCGTTGTGGGCAACAGCATCGGCGGCAGTTTCCCCGGCTATTTGCCCGCTGAGAATGGCGTTCATTATCCCGCCCCCGGTGATCGGATGCGTCAGCCCGGCCGCATCCCCGGCCAACAGCATATTCCCTGCCTGGGTATTGGGCAAGGGCCCTCCTACAGGTATCAGTCCTGCAGTCTTAACCTCGGGATGAGAGTCTCTCAATTTTTCTTCATCTATTAAACGCTTGACAAATTGGTTCACTAATCCGGGCAGCTGTTCTTTACAGGACAGGCTTACCCCCACCCCTACATTGGCATACCAGCCTTTAGGGAAAAGCCAGGCGTACCCGCCATGATACTCCGGTTTAAAATAGATATCGGTCGAGTATTGAGGCTGGCATAGGGGCAGTCTATATTGCAGGCCGACCATGAAATTCTGGTTGCGGCTGTTCATCCAGCCGCCCACTGTAGAACGCGGGCCATCCGCCCCGATTATTACCTTGCACTTGACCGCAGTAGGTTCGAGGTCATTGCCGCTCACCATCAAACCCTGGTCGGTTTTGGCGATGGCTTTGGCAGCCGGGCGTACTTCCGCCCCCGCTTCCCGGGCCGCATTAACCAGGCCGGCATCAAAAACGCTTCGGTCCAGCATATAACCTGGCCCGGCCAGGGTCGAAGCCAACTCATTATTAATAAAGGTTAATAAATTATCGATCTTTTGGACAATCGCCCCTTTTACCAGGGGAACGTATCCCCGCACCTGGTTAGGCACGTATTCAGCGCATTGGACCGGGGTACCCGGATTGGTGCGGGCATCAAGCAGCATAACCTTCATGCCGTTATGGCAGGCTGCCCGGGCTGCACTCGCCCCGGCCGGCCCGGCCCCTACGACAACTACATCATACTCGCCTGTCTGCATAGTAATCACCGGTCCTGTTCCAGCGCCAGGTTAATGACCTGGCCAAAATCATCGGCAGTGACTCCAGGGATACTGACTCTATTTTGCTCGAAAAATCCCTGCACAGTGTTTAAAACTTCCGCCGGTAAGCTGGAAGAATTCTTCAGTACAGCTTCCAGATCCAGGATGCCCCGCTCCGGGTAGACGAAGAAGTCCCCGGTTATAAAGGCGCTCTTGATACATTGCCGGCCCTGGTCAACCCGTACGGAAGCCCTGATCAGCCCGCCCGGGGTCTTTAACTCTGCATTTTTCAGGTCATTAGCCTGGGGCAGGACTCTCTGTCCTCTGATCCAGGCTTCGGATTCAAATATAGGTAATTCGCATTCCAGGGCATCTTTCTCTGCCTGAGCAAGCCCGCCCGGCTCCAGGGTTATGCCCAGAACTTCGGATATGCCTTCAGCCAGGGCCGCTTTAATCTCGGCCATGGGCGGCAGATAGCCCAGCACTTCCTTCAGGCAAACTACCCGTTGCCGGAAGGAGTCGATCTGCTTATCCTCCAGCTTTTTGATCGGCAGTTTCAAAGCGTTTATCATGGTATCGACGTCAAAGTCGGTCAACAGGGTCCCCTGGTAGAGAAATGCGTCGCCCAGTTCAGTTCCCCCGGTCCCGGAAATTTTGCGCCCTTCGACCTCAATATCGTTGGCAGGTCTGAACTTGGCCTTAACCCCCAGGCGGGCCAACCCGGCAACCACGCTCTCACACATCAGCCGGTACATATCCTCCAGCCGCCGGGGTATCCCGGGGGTGTCCTTGGAGGCATACAGCTCCCACCCAAGTTGTGATTCATCCCAGTAAAGATTGCCGCCACCGGTTATACGGCGGTTGATATCGATCCCATGCCGGCGGCAGTATTCCTCTTCAACCTCCAGTTCTACCGCCTGGTGGTAACCCACCAGTACACAGTGGGGTGAAAACTGGAGGTAGCGCACTGTATTGGGTACCAGGCCGGCGCTGCGGGCATTTAAAATCACCTTGTCCAGGGCCATATTGGCAGCTGCGGGCAATGATCCGGTATCTAATAAACGCCACTTCGTCATCATATATTTACCCTATCATCTCTTCCCGGGCGGCTTGTTCAGCTACCCAATCGCGATATTGCACGGCATTCATCAAGTCTTTGATCTCGTTCAGGTTGCTTATGTGAAGTTTGAGCATCCAGCCCTCTCCGTAAGCATCGGCATTTATCTGGCGGGGATTTTTTTCCACGCCCGGGTTGCAGTCGATGATCATTCCCGACAGCGGGGCAACAAGATTACCCACCCATTTGCCTGATTCAATCGATCCTAATTTATCGCCTTTTTGGCAGCTGGCCCCCCGGCCCAGCAATTCCAAATATAAAACATCGCCGATGTTGTCCTGCCCGAAATCACTCATCCCGATAACCGCCTCGTCGCCGCTCAGCTTCACCCAGAAATCATTGGCGTCATAAAGGAGATCCGCGGGTATGTCATAATATTTACAGCTCATAATTTTACCTCCTTAGTAAACTGGCTGGAAACCGGCCAGCAGATCTTCTCTCCAGGGCTGCCCGACCATATCCGGAACAACCTCGGGATGCATCTGCGGGGAACCGACAATCTTGAGTTCTTCCACCCTGCCGTCCCTTACCAGTATCACTGCTGACTTATCAAACTCCAGTTTGTGCTCCAACAGCATCAACCCTTCCGCCACCTTGATCCTTCGTTCGCTGTAACGGCGGCCGGGCATCCTCAGCCAGTCCTCCGTATTTATACGCTTGAAGATTTCCCGGGCGGTATTGATTAGCTCCCTATCCACCTGCACCGGCTGCAGATCACCCCATTGGCGGGCAAATTGCTCCACCAGGCGATCCGCCAGCTGGCGGTAATCTACCGGAACCCCCACCCAATCCTTGAGAGTGGTCATATTGGCCTGCATGGCCATCCGGAAATGGTCGCGGAACGAAACATGGGGCACATGCATGACCTGACTCATAATGTGGTAGTCAAAATCAATCAGGATATTGCCGACATAAGCCACACAGCCGCCGATATCGCCACAAGCATTACCGGAGCATTTCCTGCCGTCGGCTATGATATCGGCAGGTTCTTTAACCTGGGCCGGCAGGCCGTATTCTCTATATACCGATACGGCTGGCTGCAAAAACTGCCGGTAATAGCGCTGCCTATGGAGCGGCAGGCACGGATTGTCACGTTTCAATACCAGTTGGAAAAATACCTGCTGCTGGTCGAGATATACCACACCCCCGCCGGTTTCCCGCCTAAATACGGGGATCCCGGTTTGAGTACAAAAATCATGGTCTATTTCCTGCTCATAGTCGTCATGCAAACCCAGGCACACATAAGGAGAAGTCGGACAGCAGATAATCAACCCTTCACGACCCAGGTAAGCCAGGGCATGATAATAACATTGGGTTTCCCACCAAGCGATGTGACCCAGGTCATATAAATCCATGGCTATCCAACCTCCCCCCGTGCCTGATTAAAACATCTCATCTCCGCTCTTAAATCCCAGCCCGGGGTGATGGTCGAAACGTACTACCCCAATCACGGCTTTGCCTTCCACCGCTTTCTTTATAATGGCGGTACCTTCTATGCCAAATCCGGCACAGAGTTCAATGGCTCCGATCCCGCCGGCTACCAGTTCCTGAGCTGCTTTAACCGCCATGGCATAATCCTTGACTCCCACCACGGTAAGCTCCACTACCGGGGTTTCTACTACGGCCCGATCCTTCTGATAATCTGCTTCAGGGGCAACAAATATAAAACCTGCCTTTAAATCTGCCATTATATACAGCTCCTTTCATTTAACCCATTGCTTCGAGGATAAGCTGACTGATATCCATAACCCGGATAGGTAATTTGGCTTCCCGGATGGCGGTAGTGAGCATGGTCTCGCACTGCTGGCAGGCCGAGACTACGATAGCGGCCCCGGTTGCTTTTATTTCTTCCAACCGTAGGCGGGCTATTTGCGCCGCCACCTCCGGGGCAACACTCTGCAGGTTGCCGCCGCCGCCGCAGCACAGCGCATCCTGGCGATTATGCTGCATCTCGATGAATTCCACCCCGGGTATACTCTTGATAATCTCCCGCGGCGCATCGTATACGCCGCTGTTCCGGCCCAGATCGCAGGGATCGTGATAGGTCACCACTTCGTCCAGGTCATTTAATTCGATTTTGCCTTCCCTAATCAATTCAGCCAGGTATTCGGTGCTGTGCATTACCTTTAAGTCATAACCTTCCAGGGCTTCAGCCGCATCATGTTTCCAGACATGATAACAGGAAGGGCAGCCGGTTATCAGGGTATGAATGCCGAGTTCTTTGATACGATCAACGTTATGGCGGATGAACTCACCGGCATCTTCCACAAAACCAGAACCGATCAGGGGAAATCCGCAGCACCATTCATCCCCGCCCATGGTAGTGAAGTCCACCCCGGCTTCGGTCAATATCTCGGCCACCGCCAGGGCTACCTCGGAGGCCTGGGGGAAGAATGAAGAAACGCAGCCAACAAAGTAGGCTACTTCGGCCCCGGCCCGGGGTTCCAAATCTTCGGGATTATCAAGATCCTGGGCCCACTCCAGCCGGCCTTCATTATCCAAACTGGTAATATTGCGGTTAGTCATCAGGTTGTCCCGGATGGCATCATAAGCTTTTGGCTGCCTGCCCAGCTCGGCGATACGGCGGCGCAAGTCCAGCCACAGCCGGCGGGTATCAATTTCGGTGGAGCATTCGTTGGCACAAGCACCGCACAAGGTACACTGGGCGATGCGATTGACAAAATCTTCGGGGATTTCGGCATCCGTCTGTTTGGAGAACAATTCCCGGGCCATACTAATCTTGCCCCGCGGGGTAGCCGACTCCCATCCAACAACCTTGTAAATGGGACATTCGCTCCGGCAGTAGCCACAACGGGCACAAATTAAAGCTTCTTTTTCGAAGTTGGTGTACGGGCTGGTTTCGTTACTCATCCGCTACCACCCCTTCCCAAATAGTTTTCTTACCAGCGCTAAAGCCGACATGCCCACTGCATAATTGAATGGATTAAGCATTAACGGGGCCCGGTACACTTTACCCGGATTCATTATCCCGGCAGGATCCGCCGTCTTCTTGCGGGCTCTCAGCTTCTCCAGCTGGGATGCATCATGAATGCGCCCGATCATCGGGGAATTCCACAAACCTACTCCATAGGGATGACCCCCGAAACGATAACCTATGTCATGAATCTTTTTAACCAGGCTGAGATTGATAATATACTTTATGGTATGGGTTTCATCGGCATAGAAGGTAGTCATAACCGTAGCATATTCGGGGGTTACGACATGCCCATAGGAAAACAGATTCAATTTATAGGCCCTTGACATTTTCTCAACATCAGCCAGGTATGAGGGTAAGTTATTTATGGGCAGCCATATCTCGGCACCCAGTACCGAAGGTCCGCCCCGCTTAAGTTTCATGGCCAGGAATCTTTCCTGCCATTCATGGTTGGCGGCCGACTGGTCCAGCTGCACGACGGTGCGATCAGCGGTTAACTGGTCAATAATCGCCTGGGCCTGCTGCAAGTCGGACTCCGTTCCCTCATAATCTACTCCCACCAGGTAACCGTTAGCCAGATTGGCCGGTGCCATGCCTAATCGCCCCATAGTCCTCAGACAGGCCTGGTCGGTAAAATGCATATTATAGGGAACCACCGGCCATTTGATCAGGCTGTGCATGGTTTCCGACATTGCCGCACTGGTCGGCAGGTGGAGGAGAAAGTGTTTCATCTCCGTTAAACGCCGTACTTCAATCTCCAGTTGGGTGACTATCCCCAGGGTGCCTTCGGATTGAGCGTAGCGGTACAGGGATGGTTTGCTGTCATGAGTTAGCGTAAAGATCTGGCCTTCCGGGGTTACCACTTCGATGGACCGTACCTGGGAGACCATGCTGCCGTACTTCAGGCTGCCGATCCCATAACCCATCATGCAGAACCAGCCGCCGATAGTCGCAGCTGGAGCGCTGCTGGGATATGATTTGGCCGCTAACTGGTATGGACGCAGGGATGCTTCCAGTTCACTCCAGGTAGTCCCGGCTTTTACCGTTACTGTCATATTGGCTTCATCTACCCCGACCACACCTTTGATCAGGTTCAAATCCATCAGTATTCCTTTTTTGACCGGTACCGAATCGAAATAAACGGTAGAACCTCCGGCCCGCGGGGTCACTGGGATGTTGTTTTGGAAGGCGGTTTTCATTATGTCGGCCACCTCAGCGGTATGCGCCGGCCGCACCACTATGTCGGGCAGGGTGCTGAACAACGGGTCGACCAGCAGAGACGGTACCGGGGCCAAATCACGGCTATAGAGAGACCTTTCATAGTTTGAATCAGTGGCCCGGTCTCCATATTTCTCAAGTATTGCCTGAATTACTTCATTACCCACCTGTTGTCCCCCCTAACCTGGGATTTACTCCGCATGTTTGGCTATCTCCGCTTTGATAAACTCAATGGCCTTGTCACCCTTGAGCAGCTTGGTGTCTATTTCGGCCATGCTGGCCGGTTCCATAATTACGATCCAGCCCTGCCCATAAGGATCACTGTTCAATGGCCCGGGCTCGGCTGCCAAATCCTTATTGGCCTCTATTACATTGCCGGTTACCGGCACCGCCACTTTGCCCGCCCATTTGCCGGACTGCAAAGAAACCAGGTTCTTGCCTTCTTCCATGACTTTGCCGGCTCTGGGCAAGCGTATGAAAGTTATCTCCCCGGCCAGCTGCTGCATAAAATCAGTAACTCCTATTCTAATCCGGCTGCCCTCTACCTTTACCCAGGCATGATCACTGGTATAGTAGAGATCATCCGGCATTTCATATTTGTCTACCTTGGCCATCAATTATTCTCCCCTTTCCCATTTTCTTCACTTTAATACTGGCCAGAGATTGCCCGGCATGATAAGAACTGCGCACCAGAGGTCCAGCATTAACCTCCAGGAATCCCAGGCTGTATGCCTTCTGTTGGAGCATCACAAAGGTCTCGGGATGAATATAGGCAATCACCGGGTGATGTTCAGGAGAAGGGCTTAGGTACTGGCCCAGGGTAAGGATGTCACAGCCAACCTGACGTAAATCCTTCATCACCTGGATTATTTCTTCGATATCCTCTCCCAGCCCCAGCATCAGACCGGATTTGGCCAGTATTCCTGCCCGGCTGACCCGCTCCAGCAGCTGCAGGGAACGATCATAGCGGGCTTGGGGCCGTACGCTGGGATATAGCCGGGGAACTGTTTCCACGTTGTGGTTGATCACATCCGGACCAGCGGCGATGACCTGTTGGAGGGCATCCTCAGAACCTTTAAAATCCGGGATCAGAACCTCAATCGATACATTGGGTACCGCTGCCCGTATAGCCCGGATGGTGGCAGCAAAGTGGCCCGCCCCGCCGTCATCGAGATCATCCCTGGTTACCGAGGTTACCACCACATGTTTCAATCCGAGCTGTAAAGCCGTCAATACCACCGCTTCCGGTTCGCCCGGATCAACCGCCAGCGGACGCCCGTGGGGTACCGCACAAAACCGGCAGTTACGGGTGCAAATATTGCCCAGGATCATGAAGGTACAGGTTTTATTGGCAAAACACTCGCCGATGTTGGGACAGTCGGCTCCTTCACACACGGTGTGCAGGCGCCCCGTTTCCAACAGTTTTTTCATATTATCCAGGCTTTCTTCATTGGGTACCTTAACAGTTAACCAATCCGGCCGGTTCATTTTTGATTCCCTCCACTAACTGCATGACTTGATCCAGGCTCATGGTTTGCAGCTCTATCGCAAAAACTTCACTGAACTGCCTGCGCATCTCTTGTTTAACCGCGTTAATATCCACGTTATGACCCAGCAACTGGGCCATCGAGGTTACTCCCAGGGTGGAAATCCCGCAGGGAATAATAAATGTAAAATGCATCATGTTGGGGCATACATTGAGTGATACACCGTGCATGGTCACCCAATGCTGAACGGCAATACCTTCGGCCGCAATCTTTGCGGTTGCCACCCATACCCCCGGATAATCCGGGTGACGGCCGGCTTTGATACCGAAAGCCCCCAAAGTTCTAATCAGGAGTTCCTCCATCAGGTGAGCATACAGGTGAACATCGCGGCCAAAGCCTTTCAGGTCCAGGATCGGATAACAAACGATCTGACCCGGCCCGTGGTAGGTTATATCCCCGCCCCGGTCAGTTTCATAGACCATAATGCCCTGCGATTCCAGGAATTCAGGGCTGGCCAGGATATGATCAAAACCTCCATGACGGCCGATGGTGAAGCAAGGCGGGTGTTCGACGAAAATTACGGTATCGCCTATGCTTCCCTGTCGGCGCGCGTTGAAGAGCTTCTTCTGCAGCTCAAAAGCCTGTTCATATTCCATGGTTCCCAGTTCCAGACAATATCCCTGCCGGTTCACCTGATGATCCCTCCAATGCCGAGATTTCTTCTACTCGAATTCGTCCAGGGCTTTCTTTACATAAGTAGACAGGTAGGCCATGGCCGGAGACCCGCCGAAGGCCACTGCCACCGCGGCTGCTTCCAGGATTTCCTCCCGGCTGGCCCCTTCGTTCAGAGCCTGTTTAACATGCAGGGTCATACAAAATTCGCAGCGGGCATATAGGGCTATGCCCAAACCAATCAGCTCTTTGTACTTGCGTTCCAATTCCCCTTCTACATAGGCGGCCTGGTCCATCTGGACAAAGGCTGCATTTAATTCCGGCGCCTCTTCTTTGACCTCGGCCATACCGATAAACATTTCATTCAGTAGTTCATTGGGATCCATTGACATTACGAATTCCTCCTTAAATGAAGATCTTGTAAGGATTTTCTATCAGTGCCATCAGGGTGGCCAGCCATTCAGCTGCCGGTGCCCCGTCGATAATGCGATGGTCAACCGAAAGGGACAAGCCCATCATCGGCCGGATTACGATTTCCTTATTGATAACGACTGGTTTGTCAATTGTCCGGCCTACCCCTAAAATTGCCGATTCGGGGGGATTAATGATGGGGGTAAACCAATCCACCGAGCCATAACCGCCCAGGTTGGTAATAGTAAAGGTTGCACCCTGCATTTCATCGGGCTGGAGTTTGTTGCGGCGGCCCCGTTTGGCCAGGTCGTTGATCTCGGCATTAACCGCGGCCAGGGTTTTCTCATTGGCATTTCTGACTACAGGAACAATTAAACCGTCGGGAACGGCTACCGCCATCCCGATATTAATGTCTTTGAGGGTTTTAACCTGGTCGCCGTCCAGGGTCATGTTTACCACCGGGTGGATCTCAATGGCCTTGGCGACGGCCTTGGTGAGAATAGCTGTGACCGAGATCTTGTCTTTGTCCTTGGCTCCCTGGTTAAGGGTGCTGCGCAGGGCCAGGATACCTGACATGTCGACACTAACGTGTTCGGTGATCTTGGCATTGCTGGTCCAGCTGGCCAGCATGTTCTCGCCGATGGCTCTTCTCATACCTTCATAGGGGGTTACCTTGATAGTAGGACGATCATCGGCCGGACCTACACCGGATTCGATAGCCTGTTCCACATCTTCTTTGGTGATACGCCCTTCCGGGCCGGTTCCTGCAATGCGGGTATAGTCGATACCGGCTTCCTCCGCCAGTTTGCGGGCAGCCGGAGAGATTTTGACCTTCCCGCCGGCAGCTGCGCCGGCTGCCTGCGGTGCTGCCGCCGCTGCCGGGGTAGAAGCTGAGGCCAGGATATCTGTGATATCTTCGCCCGCCTCGCCTATGACGCCCATCAAACCGCCGACTGGGAGCGTGGCTCCTTTAGCTGATATAACCTTAAGTAAAATACCGTCCGCCGGTGACTCTACTTTATTGGTAATTTTATCGGTCATGACTTCGACCAGGGCTTCCGATTTTTTGATCTTATCACCTTCGTTTTTAAGCCATTTGCCTACTGTGCCGGTCTTCATAGCCAGGCCCAGTTTGGGCATTACAATAGGTGTTGCCATCTAAGTTTTCCTCCTTTAACCAACCGAGATTTTTAAATCCTGCTCACCATGCGAATATCCCTTGGCCACTGCTTGTTCTAAAGCCAGGCGGGTGTCCACTACCATGGGGCCATCAAAGGTGAGTTTAACGGAGACCTCATCCCCCTCTGCCACCTCGACCTCTCTTTCCCCGTCCAGGGCCATAATACAAGGCCCACCGGCTATCTTCACTTCGTCACCGATATTCAGCATCCTGTAAGCTATAACATCTACCGTCTTAATCAGCCCCGGGGCAATCGGCACCATTACACTGGATTTCCCGGCGCCGATATCTATCACCATGCCTTGGGGATCCAAAGCGCTGATGGGTTCCAGGTTGCCGGCAATTGACGATATGCCTATACTATCCGGTTCACCTTGAGTAACCACCACCTGCTGGATACGCTGCTCATCCCAGATAGCCCGTGAACCTATAAATATATCGGAGAGTATCACGGCATCGACCAGAGCAATATCGACCGCCTGGCCGTTTTTATAGACGACCAGTTTTTTGGTGGGGTGAATCGCCGGGTATTCAGCCAATCCTCTCGCCACCACACCGGCGGCCAGACCAGCAATAGTACCCTCTATCATTTTCGGAAATACATTATTGGTACCTGTAGATATGGGGACCAGCGGTACCTGCCCGCAATGCTTGGCTACCATGCGATTGGTCCCATCTCCTCCCAGCGTAATAATGCAGTCCATTCCCGCTTTCTCCATTTCCAGGGCAGCATGGGCAGAGTCTATTTGAGTGGCCGTCATTTCGATGTCAGCTTCGATTATTTCAAACGGCAGCCGGTGATTTTTAGATATTCCCTCTATTGCCCGGGGTACCAGCCCATAATAATCCGGCATATACATTACCCGCTCCACTCCTGCCGCTGACATGGCCAGCAGGCATCTCTGGACGATGTTGATTTTCTCCTGGTTATCAAAACAAATGCCATAGGCCACCAGGCGGCGTATGTCCTTACCAGAAGCGGGATTGGCGATAATTCCTACTGAAGCCATGCTGCTGCCTCCCTCCGGGAAATTGTCCGATGGCGGGCGGGCCATGAGCCGCCCGCCATCTTCAACATTTAAAACATCGATTCTACTGCAGCGATAATCTTATCTTCACTTGGGATAAAGGCACTCTCGAGAATTGGTGCAAAAGGAATCGGGGTAAACGGCGCCGCCAGTCTCTTAATGGGCGCATCCAGGTAATCGAAGCCTTCCTCACCTACTATGGCGGCAATTTCTCCGCCGAAACCGCTGGTGATAACTTCTTCATGAACAATCAGCAATTTGCCGGTCTTGGATACCGATTTCAAAATGGCATCCTTGTCCAGGGGTACCAGGGTACGGGGGTCGACAATCTCAACACTGATGCCTTTTTTGGCTAGTTCTTCAGCAGCAGCCAAGGTCTTTTGCAGCATCCAGGACCAGGTCACGATGGTAATATCGGAGCCTTCACGTTTAATATCAGCCTTGCCCAGGGGCACTACATATTCACCTTCGGGAACCTCTCCGGGTACGCCCAGTAATTGTTTGTGCTCGATATACATGACCGGGTTATCATCACGGACAGCGGCCGCCATCAACCCTTTAGCATCGGCAGGGGTTCCGGGCATTACCGTCTTCACACCCGGGATATGGGTAAACCATGATTCAATACATTGGGAGTGCTGTGCGGCTGCGCCCATTCCGGCTCCGCAAGGGGTACGTACTACCATTGGAACCTTGGCCTTGCCGCCAAACATATATCTCATTTTGGCCGCCTGGTTGAACAGCTCGTCCATACAGCAGCCCATAAAATCTACAAACATGATCTCAACTATAGGTCTAAGTCCTGCTGCTGCCGCGCCTACCCCATGACCAACGATAGCAGCTTCACTGATAGGTGTATTCATGACCCGTTTGGGTCCAAATTCATCATATAATCCTGCGGTTACCCCGAAGCAGCCGCCGAACTGGGCTACGTCTTCACCGGCTAGATAAACGTTGGGGTCCCTTTGCATCTCTACCCGCATGCCATCTCTAATGGCCTCAGCATAAGTCATTTGTTTCATTACTATTCACCCTCCCTTAATCTAATCGGCGTAAACGTCGGTAAAGAGTTCTTTCGGATCCGGAACAGGGCTCTCTTCGGCAAATTTGATGGCCTCGGCAATCTCGGCTTCGACGCCGGCTTTAATGGCATCCAGTTCAGCCTGGGTGGCATATTTAAGTTTAATCAGGTTTTTCTCCAATCTGGGAATGGGATCTTTGGTGAGCCAATCAGCCTGGTCCTTGGGATCTTTATAGGCTCCGGGATCACCCTCGAAATGTCCCCGCCATCTCCAGGTCTTGCATTCGACTAAGGTCGGTCCGTCACCCTGCCGGGCCCGGGCCACTGCGGCCTGAGTGGCCTCATAAACAGCCACCACATCGTTGCCGTCTACGGAAACCCCGGGGAAGCCATAACTGCTGGCGCGGTCGGAAATATCGGTTATGTTCTGGTGAGTTTCCTGAGAGTTGGAAATAGCCCAGCCGTTGTTTTCACAAATAAAGACTACCGGCAGTTTCCATATAGAAGCCATATTTAAAGATTCATGGAAGGTGGCCCGATCGGAAGCACCGTCGCCAAAGAAAGCTATGGATACCGCGTCGGTATCCTTATATTTGCAGGCAAAACCAGCCCCGGTTGCGATCGGCATGCCGGCACCTACGATACCGTTGGCGCCCAGGATGCCCAGGTCAACGTCAGCGATATGCATCGATCCGCCTTTGCCCCGGCAGTATCCGGTGGAACGGCCAAATAACTCAGCCATCATCATCTTGATGTTTCCGCCCTTGGCAATCAGGTGCCCGTGGCCGCGATGGGTACTGGTAATGTAATCCTTGTCGCTCAGACAAGCGCATACCCCGCTGGCCACTGCTTCCTCACCCAGGTAAAGATGCACGAAACCTGGTATCTGGCCGGCGGCAAACAGCTCGACCGCCTTGGACTCGAAGGCCCTGATGGTAGCCATCTTTTTGTACATGTCCAATAATTGCTCTTTGTTAAGGTCCATTCAAATTCCCTCCTTCAAATTTTGGATATCCTCACTGACCTGCTGTGGTTCTGTTACGTGCTTAATTACCTGCACCCGGACTGGCTACCTATCGATATCGATATAAACAGTCAAGGCCGCCAAGGCCACGACGATCGTATCACCCTCGCCAAGAGATGGTATGTCCAATCCGCGCACAGATAAGCCTCCTGCCACCGCCTCCAACTCACATGAGCCGAAGGGCACCGCCTTCAGAACCTCCTCATGATCTAATTCCTCGGGATGGGGGCAGGCAATTTTGATCTGAATATGCATCTGGTTGGGATCCTTGATCCCTACAATGTCGAATAAACCGCACAAACAACTGTGAGAAACAGCATCCTTGATAGCCTTCTGAGCCGCTTTGGTAACGTCTCCGCCATGTAGATCGGCGCCGGTCCCGATTTCAACAATGAAACGCTGCAGATTCACCTAATAGCCTCCTTTCCAATTGTTCCGTCTGCCAGGCATCGACAATTTATCCATCAAAATTAGATATGGGACACTCTGCCCATTAATAGAGCAATTCCCGTGCCAATTGTCTGACAATATTTCAGGAGATCCGTTCTGGTTCTACATGCCAGCAATTTCGCCTATTACAAAGGTTTTCGTAATTCTTACCAGTGTATTATTATATGCGACATTTTCTCAACGGTGTCGCACACATGTTTCGCTATTGCTACATAGGCGAGAAAGATGTATGATATCCACGTAAGAATATTAAAAAAGGGAGGGAACGGTGTGGGCGCGGGCATTAAACCAGCCGCTGTGATCGAGCGGGGATGGCAGGATTTCATTACTAATGGTCACACCAGTGAAGCAGTTATTTCCCAGGATATAGTTGAGTCCTGGACAAGATGTTATGTCAGCGGGATTGATCCCTATAATGGGGTGTGTTATCGTTTTCTGACCCCTTCTAAATTAAAGGAATTGCTGAATAAGCGAAAACACCTGCTAAAAACCGCCCGGCCGATCATGATGAATTTATACGAGTTTGTCAAAAACTCCGGATTTATTGTTTTGCTGACCGATGAGCGAGGATATATAATGGAGTGTTTCGGGGATCAGGATACCATGATCCAAGCCCGGCAATTAAATTTCGTAACAGGCGCGGATTGGACCGAAGAATCAGTCGGAACCAATGCTATCGGCACGGCTATTGTGCTGGGCAAACCAATTCAAACTGCCGGAGCCGAGCATTATTGTCAGAAGCACCACACATGGACCTGTTCAGCTACCCCTATATTCGATAAGAACCAGGAGATGATCGGGGTACTTGATATGTCCGGCCCTGCAGATGGAACCCATTTGCATACCCTGGGTATGGTTGTGGCTGCCGGTCAGGCTATCATGGATCAAATGAGGGTCCAGGAAAAAAATGTACAATTGGAGCAGTCCAATGATCGTCTCAACCAGATTTTCCGTACAATTTCGGATGGAGTAGTGATTATAGACGCGGCCGGCATAATTACCCAGGCCAATCCGGTCGCTGAGGATATTCTGGGAAAAACCAAAATGGAATTAACCGGCGTATCCATCACCGATGTGCTGGGACGCGGTATTCCTTCCTTCGAGCGTGCCCTGCAGCGCCATGATGCCTATAACGATATCGAGGTCCTGGTAGATACTATAGATGGCCGGGTCCACTGTTTATCCTCCGGAGTGCCTATTGTAGATAATGATGGTGTCTTCGCCGGAACCGTTATTCTCTTCCGGCCTATGGAAAGGGTACAGAAACTAATCAATCGTCTCAGCGGCGCCCAGGCGATATTTCATTTCAAGGATATTATTGGCGACAGCCCGGAAATGGCCGAGGTTACCCGGATGGCTGCCCTGGCTGCCGCCGGCAATTCCAATGTACTGCTGGAGGGGGAAAGCGGCACCGGTAAAGAAGTCATAGCCCAGGCTATTCACAACCGCAGCGGCCGGCGCAAAGGACCCTTTGTAGCTGTCAATTGCGGGGCTATTCCCCGCGAATTAATAGCCAGCGAGCTGTTTGGTTATTCAGAAGGGGCCTTCACCGGGGCCAAACGCGGGGGACGGCCGGGTAAATTTGAACTGGCTGCCGGCGGAACGTTATTCCTGGATGAAATCGGGGACATGCCCCTGGAGCAGCAGGTAGCCTTATTGCGGGTTTTACAGGACAAAAAGATCACCCGCATCGGGGATGACAAGACTATTCCGGTTGATTTCCGGATTATCTGCGCCACCAACAAAAGCCTGTGGGAAGAGGTGGAAAAGGGCAATTTCCGCCAGGATTTATATTACCGGATTAACGTGGTATCGATCAATATTCCCAGTTTGCGCAGCCACCCCCAGGACATCCCCATGCTGTTTGACCATTTCATGAAGGCTATCGGCGGAGATCAGATATGGGATGAAATCGAGATTGATGACCGGATCATTGAATACCTCAAACAATATTCCTGGCCCGGTAATGTTCGCGAACTGCAAAACGTGGTGGAGCGGCTGATCGGTATGTCTCAAGGCGGGCGGATCCGCACCGAATACTTGCCGGCTTCCATTTATCATCCTGACCAGCCCAGCATTACCCGTCCTGTGGTAGTGGTTCCCAATGGGGGAGTCAACGCTGTCCGGGAACTGAGAAAACAAAAGATCGAGGAAATTGAGCGCAGCGAGATCGCCGGCTTATTATCCAAACACGGCGGCAATATCAGTGAAGTGGCCAAAGAAATGGGGGTTTCGCGCAGCACCCTTTACCGAAAAGTCAACCGCTATAATATAGGACTGTAGATGACATAGCATAGTCAGTGCTATCCGGTTGCCAAACAACAAGTTATTGAATAGACTTATTGACAGCGGGACGGCCGCGCCCATAAACAGTTAACGGGGATGGTGAGCATGAAAAAGAAAGCAGTAAATAGAAATCCTTTTAAAAGCCTTGGCGTCGGCTATGCCCATTATCTTAGAAACGGGGCCGGGGCGCATAAGGACAGAAAAAAGGAAAGTGACAAAAAGCAATGCCGGGATAAAATTAAGGCTTCCGATTGGAAGTCTTCTTTTTTGTATTTTCGGGCAGGGAAAAATCGATTCTGTATGAAGCCAGGCATTCAGCCGTCAATTAAATTGTCATTCCTTGACTATTGGGCTCACCAATATCAACGATTAATCTAAGCTTAAGACCGGATTAAATCAAACCCCACCTACAGTATAAAAGGTTCACAGCACAGCCGTTTGCAGACAAATGGCTGTTTTTCTTTCTTCGACCTGTTTTGTCTTCACAAAGGCTGCAAAATAAGGAAGTTTTATTTTGATTTTACTGAACACACTATTACTAAAGAAATTATAGTAAAGAGGGAATCAAAATGTTTACCACCACGAATATACTGATAGCCGCAACTATTGTTTTCATCGTATTTTGGCTGTACTGGCTGCTGGGCATGATGGCGCGGCCGCAAAGCAAACCCCGCAAACCTATGGATAACAATAAACGTGATGAACCTGGTTTTGCACCCAGGATCGATGACCATTC
>JAXDBN010000046.1:0-4966 GCA_034678805.1 Syntrophomonadaceae bacterium | reverse complement strand
CTGGATTTAATGCTTCCGGGTAAAGACGGTCTGGAGATATGCCGGGAAATGAGAAAAAACAATATACTTACGCCAATCATAATGCTTACCGCCCGGGATGATGAGATTGACCGGGTGCTGGGATTGGAGCTGGGTGCGGACGATTATGTAACCAAACCTTTTAGTGTCCGGGAATTGACTGCCAGGGTTAAGGCGGTACTGCGGCGCCGGCAAGCGGTTAAGGAGGAAATTGAACCCAACCAGGGACAAATCATTGTGGGCGCCTTTGTTATCAAGCCCGAGAAATACGAGATATACCTGAATGGGCAGCGCCTGGATCTGACTCTCAAGGAGTACGAATTACTGGCCCTGCTGATTAAGAACCGGGGCCGGGTTATGAAGCGGGAGTATCTTCTCCAGGTTTTATGGGATATGCCTGAGAGTGTCTCCACCAGAGTGCTGGATGTGCAGGTCAGCAAATTGCGGGAAAAGATTGAGGCTGACAGCAGCCACCCCCAATACATCAAAACGGTCCGGGGAGTAGGTTATAAATTCGAGGAGCAAAGCTGATGGGTAAGAGTTTCGGCTGGAAACTAAGTGCTGCCTTCCTGGTCACCATTGCGCTGTTGCTGTTGCTGTTGAGCGGTTTCGGCTATGCAGAGTTTAAAAAGTATTATCTGAATAACCTGGAAGTCCGTTTAACCAGGGAAGCTTACCTGGTGAGCGACATGACCCGATACCGCTCCGCTGAGGGCAACACCGTCCGCAGTTATCAGGATATCTGTATCATAGCTGCCCGGGATAGTCTGACCCGGGTCACCATTATTGATGGTGATGGTACGGTATTGGGCGATTCCGAGGTGGCCCCGGAACAACTGGATAACCACAGCAGCCGTCCCGAAGTATACACCGCCCTACACGGCGGGATCGGGGTAGAAATACGCTATAGCGATACCTTGGGTGTGAACATGCTATATGTGGCCGTGCCATTTAATAACGGCGATAAATCCGGAGCGGTCAGGATGGCCATGCCTATGTCGGATCTGCAGGCGATATACACCAATACCCTGATCTGGATACTGGGTACTGCTTTGGTGTGCGGATTACTGGCTGTTTTACTCAGCTTTATTCTGGTCCGGTATTTCTCCAGGCCGATAAAGGAAATTACTGCTGCCGTACAGGATATGGCCAAGGGCAACCTGCGCAGGCGTATATCGCTGCACAACAATGATGAGACTGGTATATTGGCTCATGCTTTTAACGAGATGGGACAGCATATCGAGGAAAAGGTCCGCCAGATATCCGAAGTCAAAAACCGGTTAGAGGTTATACTCCACACTACTGTTAATGGAATCATGCTGATCGATGGGGACCAACGATTGGTTTATGCTAATCCTTCTGCCAATGAGCTTTTAGGACTAGGTGAAAATTTCATCGGCCGCAAGTATGCTGAAATGGTTACTGCCTATGAGATTTTGGCCATGCTGGATGAGGCTCGCAGCAGCGGGCAGCCAGTTAAACAGTTGGTGGTACTTTATACTCGGGGAGAACGGACCATAGAAGCCAATGTGGTGCCGGTATTTAACCAGGAATCAGTTACCGGGGACATTCTAGTGGTGTTAAATGACGTTACTGAGATGAAACGTTTGGAAAAAGTACGCAAGGATTTCGTGGCCAATGTATCCCATGAATTGAAAACCCCGGTAACCGCTATCAGTGGTTTTGCGGAAACCTTGCTGGAGAACAGCGGTAAAGACCCTGACAGTGCGGCCGAATTCACTCGGATAATTTACGATGAAGCCCAGCGCCTGGCTTTGCTGATCAACAGCTTATTGACCTTATCGAGGCTGGAGTCGGAAAATGTACATCTGAATATTCAGGCAGTGGAACTGAAATCATTGATTCGGGATACCATAAACAGAATGTCCAAGCTGGCCGTATTAAAAAACATCACTATTGATTATAAGCCGCCTGCCGAAACGGTAGAGATCAACAGTGATCCTGAATTGATTGACCCGGTCTTGATCAATCTGTTAGATAATGCCATTAAGTATAGCCCGGCTGGGAGCCAGGTGGAAGTCGGATTGGAAAACTTATCCGACCAGGTGATAATCACCGTTAAAGATCATGGTATAGGTATACCCGTTGCCGAAGTTCCCCGCATTTTTGAGCGTTTTTACCGGGTCGATAAAGCCCGCTCCCGCAAAACCGGCGGCAGCGGCCTGGGCCTGGCCATCGTCAAACACCTGGTCGAAAATCTTAACGGTCAGGTGGCAGTAACCAGTACTCTTGGCCATGGATCCACCTTTTCGGTTACCCTCTTCAAATAAACCGCAAATTATTATCCGCACTCAATAATTTACACTAAATTTACAAAGCATTTACCTTCCTGCAATATTGAGCCGCCTAATCTGTTACAATCCTCCTTTATCCTAATATTGATGAGAAAAAGAAAGAAAGAGGAGGATTTAAAGAAAATGATATCCCGGAAAGTGATTAGAAAGACCAGCTTTATTGTCCTGGGCCTATTGCTCATAGGTGTGGGCCTAGTATCCGGCTGTGGCCAGAAACAAGGCACTCAAACACCAACCAGCGCTTTAACGGGCACCTTAACCGTGGCCGGTTCTACCTCGGTGCAGCCATTCAGCGAAGTATTGGCCGAAGAGTTCATGGCCGCCCACCAGGGAGTACAGGTAAACGTTCAAGGTGGAGGATCCAGTGTAGGAATCGAAGCCGCAGTATCCGGAGCGGCGCAGATAGGTTCAACCTCCCGGGCAGTTACTGCGGAAGAAAAAAGCAAAGGACTGGTTGATACCACTATAGCACTGGATGGTATAGCCATAGCAGTACATCCCTCCAATCCGGTCGGAGCGCTGAAAAATGCCGATGTAATGAACATCTACCTGGGCAATATTAAGAATTGGAAAGAGATTGGCGGTCCGGATGCACCTATCACGGTGGTAACCCGGGAAGAGGGGTCTGGTACCAGGGAGGCCTTTACCAGCTTGGTCATGAACAAAAAGGACATCATTAAAACTGCTATCGTGCAGAATTCCACCGGAGCAGTCCGTACCACGGTAGCCGGCGACAAGTATGCCATAGGTTATGTATCCCTTTCCAGTGTTGACCAGTCAATCAAAGCTTTGCAGATTGATGGAATCGAGGCTACTGAGGCCAATGTAAAAGCGGGCACCTATTCGCTGCAGCGGCCGTTTATTTATGTAACCAAAGGAGAGCCGATCGGCTTGGCCAAGGTTTTTATCGACTTTGTATTGAGCCCGGATGGACAAAAACTGATAGTCGAGGAAGGTGCGGTCAGTGTTAGCAAATAATATGCAGCCTGCAATCCTTTACCAAACTGAAAATAAGCTGCCCACCATGTTCAGTGCGGAAGAGCTCTACCGCCTGCAAATGGCCATGGAGTCCAAAATTTCCGACGATATAGCTTATATAAAAATAGTGGAGGATGAAATCCAAACCAATCGCAACCACTATGACAACCGGTACTTGCGTGAGGGCAAGGAGATATTGAAAAAAGATGTCGACCTAAAAGAGAAAATTATAGAATTGCGGTTCCAGATATGATGAAAGAATTAGTCATTAGCGCAGGACAAAATGATACTGCCGACAGGGACCAGGTTACCCCAAGGAGCCGGGAAAAAGCACAGATAGGTATGATGCATACCAAAGCCGGCTCCGGGCGGGGGGAAAAACTTATCGAAAGGACTTTGGCAGTGTGTGCCGCCCTTTTCATTATCGTCATAGCCTTAATCACCCTGTTTATCTTTGCCAAGGGCATGCCGCTGCTGCTTAAGGCAGGCGCAGCAGACTTCCTGGCCAATACTGACTGGCGTCCGACCAAAGGGCTGTTCGGAATCGGGGCCATGGTGGCGGGAACTTTGGCGGTGACCTTATCTTCGATGATATGGGCGGTGCCGCTGGCGATTGCTACTGCCGTTTTTATGGCTGAGATCGCTCCCCGCCGCATTGCCCGGTTGCTGGGCAGCCTGGTGGAACTGCTGGCCGGGATACCATCTGTGGTGTACGGATTTGTGGGCTTGCTGGTAGTGGTACCTTTTATCCGCGATAACTTCGGGGGCAACGGGATGAGTGTTCTGGCCGGAGCTATCATCCTGGGAGTCATGATACTGCCAACGATAGTAAATATCTCCCGGGACTCTATCTCCGCTGTCCCCAAGGAATATAAAGAGGGTTCTTTGGCCCTGGGTGCTTCACATTATCAGACTATCGCCCGGGTAATCATCCCGGCGGCCCGCTCGGGGATAATAACCGCGGTTGTATTGGGTATGGGACGGGCGATTGGCGAAACCATGGCGGTAGTCATGGTGACCGGAAACGCTGCCGTCCTTCCTGATAGTATCCTGGCCCCGGTACGGACCATGACCAGCAATATTGTTTTAGAGATGGGTTATGCATCCGGCGATCACCAGGCAGCTCTTTTCGCCACCGGGATGATCCTGTTTATATTAATCGTACTGCTGAACCTGATGGTCAGCATAGCAGCCAAGGCGGGTGGGATACATGGCAAGACTTAAATGGCGGGACCGAATAATCACAACGGCCTTTTGGCTGGCTGGGTTATCCATCGCTGCTATATTGTTGGGGATAATAGGTTACGTGGCAGTCAAGGGTGTTTCCAGCCTCAGCCTGGATTTCATCCTGCAGGCACCCAGCCGGGCAGGGAAATACGGGGGGATATCCACATCTATTATAGGCACCGTGTATTTAACGGTTATGTGCTTGCTGATAGCGGTTCCGATTGGCATAGGGAGCGCCGTCTATTTGCAGGAATACGCCCACAGCCAGAGCCGGTTTGCACGTCTGGTAAACCTAACCGCTGAGACCCTGGCTGGAATACCTTCGATCGTATTCGGTTTATTTGGTTTCGTTTTCTTTGTGATATTCCTGGACTTGGGCTGGTCGATACTATCGGGCAGCTTGACCCTGGCCATTATGATTCTGCCGA
>JAXDBN010000045.1:0-2960 GCA_034678805.1 Syntrophomonadaceae bacterium | reverse complement strand
CCCCGTTCCTCGGTGTTAGCCAGTAATAATTTCAGGAAATCGCCCTGGGCGATCATGGCGATCTGGGCAAATTGGCTGCGGTCGATTCCGATTATGTTTTTTACTGCATCAGTAACCGTTGTATAGCCGGATATTACTTCACCATCCGGAAAAGTCAGTAATGCACTGGCATTCTCCCAGGTGGTACCTGTGCCGCTCTTCTTGGCCCGCTGGTAACGGGGACTACGTTCAACCTTGTATAATTGGCCCCGGTAGAGAAAATCCAATCCCACCCAAGTCTTGATCTCCGGTGAAGCGAAATCACTGCGCAGCATTGAGCTTTCCCGGTTGGTTCCACTAGCCTCGCCATAGAGAGCAAAGGCAATAGCATCGAATATAGTCGTTTTACCGGCTCCAGTATCCCCGGTAATCAAGAATAGTCCGCTGTCACCAAAATCGGCCAGCGGTATTTCCACCTGCCCGGCATAAGGCCCAAAGGCGCACATGCTGATCTTGACCGGTTTCATTATTCTTCACCCCCGGCCCGGGTCAATATTTTACTCACAATATCTGCCTGCTCCGCGGTCAGTACCATATTATTCTGCAGCTGGTAGAAATCCGCGAACAATTGCAGCGGCGTTGTCCGAGATATATCAGCAGGCATAGTTCCGCTATTTATTGCCCGTGACCGCTGGTTATCATAAGCAAGCTGCATTACATTAGGATACACAGCCCGTACTTTACCTATGGCATCGACGATATCTTCCTCGTCAGTCAAAGTGATATGCAGATAATCATCGGTGTTGGTACCAAGATAAACCGCCGGAGCCAGCAGGTGCTGGATAGGCCCTTTGATATGGCGCATATCCCGTAGGGGCAGCAAAGGAACAGCGCGTATGTTTACATAACCTTTTTCTTTAAACTCCACTATGGTAAGGGATTTGCACTGCCGTACCTCTGAAAACGAGTATTTCAGTGGTGAACCCGCGTAGCGAATGGATTCCCGCCCAATTGATTGGGGGCTGTGGAGGTGGCCCAGGGCTACATAATCAAAGTTCTCAAAAACAGTGCAATCCACATTGTCAACGCCCCCCACCGAAATGCTCTCCGACTCGCATCTTTGCGGCTCAACCCCCCCGCTGGTGACGAATTGATGCGCGACCAGAATATTTCGGCGGGTTGCATCTATATCGGTATTATCCAGGACCGTTTTAACAGCAGTCTCATAACTGTCGATCTCAATCTCCGCAAAATAACGGCGTACGTGAACGGGTTTGATAAACGGCAATAAATATATGTCGACCGGACCGAATTCATCATGCAGGGTAACAACACTTACGCTGCCGTCAAACACTCTCGACATATATATACCCTGGCCGGCCATGATACGAGCGCCAAAGGCTATCCTCTCGGCTGAATCGTGATTACCGCTGATGACCCAGCATGGTATACCGCGCTCAGAAATAGAGGTTAAAAATTCGTCCAGCAGTTCTACCGCTTCTGCAGTTGGTATAGATTTATCATATACATCCCCGGCGATCAGGATTCCGTCCGGTTTTATATCATCGCAGATATTTACTATTTGCCCTAAAATATATTGCTGATCCTCCAGCAGGCTGAATTCGTTGATTCTTTTGCCGATATGGAGATCAGCTATATGTATTAATTTCATAAAATTTCCTCCTTACGGCACTAATACTATCAATTATATACCTTGTCGATATTTCGGATTATCTAATTTTGATTGAATAGAGGAAATATAGGTATAATGTAGGAAATAGAATAGAAAGGATGGGTTGAGTGGAGCGGTTTGAAATGAATGACGATGACTATTACGCGATTATTGTCGCTAAAAATGTCGCCCGGCGTTTACTCCAACATCCAGACATCAACCCCCGGCAAATCATAGGTTTAGGTAATGCCCTTTATGCACTGGATCGCCTCCCCCAGGCTACTCCAGGGGCTTGCTGCCAGTTCAGTATTATTTACCGGCAGATCAGCGAAGAATTTGAAGAAGTACGTTATATTACCTTTCTAATATCTGCAACCGATTTTCGCATGTCCTTGGGGGGCACCAACTGCGATGTTCATATCGCCGAGGATCACTTTGACCAATGTTTATGGGAAATAAGACCGGATGGGTATCGTGATACTGGAGGCGTTCTGGATACTATAGAAGATTCCTGCGAAAAGCTCCTGAGCCGTGGCGCATCTATAAAAGTCGTGGACAAATCCACCATTGATTATACTGCCCTGGAGCGCTGATCCTGGTTGATTGATCCCCGCCACCTCTAAATAAATCCAGGCTGCTGCTATTTTTATTCGGCCGTACATTTGCTGCCAAAGGGCAATCCGGGGCAAGGCGATACCTCAGCCAGGTTCCGGTAGAATGCTATAACTTATCAAATACCAGCCAGCCGACAGGATAAATGTCTTCTATGCAGAACTTTAAATAGGACTACCAGCCGGAAATCTGGAAAAAGAGGGATTCTGACATAGAAGCTGATTCCATCTTGAACCGAATATTGAAACGCACCCGCCGCTATTTTGCAGTGATCGCTTTTGCCTGGGCAGGATTATACATGCTTTGTGCCCAATTGGCTTTTCCGGCCATCAATAACCGGATAACCTTCCCCGTCCACGCCAAAACTTTCGTCCTGATCATTATTATCGGCTTGGTAATCAAAAAGACAGCCAATTCCGCCATTCATCTGCCCGCTGGCTGGGCCATCTTGGGGGTAATACTCCTGGCGGCGGTTCCGCGCATCTACCTGCTGCAGGCGGTATCCATCGCCCAGAGCAGTGATTATGCTACCTATCTGGTAAACAGTATCTCCATTTTCGATCATCACGCTGTTTCCCGCGACTGGCAGCTCTATTTTGGGGCGGCGGCTGCCAACGTGCCGGTTATCTGCGGGATTTTCGCGCTGGGCTTCAAATTCTTTGGCGCCTCCCTGGCCACTGGCCTGTATATGAACGTA
>JAXDBN010000044.1:0-3411 GCA_034678805.1 Syntrophomonadaceae bacterium | reverse complement strand
TTAACAACCGTACCCTTGAGGTCGACTTCGGCTTCCTTGATGCCCTCGAATCCGCGGGCGACAGTGAAGTTCACGTCTTCCAGGGTTTCCTGCATTACCACTTCATAAACGGTGCGCAGGGCAGCTTCCATAACACCCCCGGTAGCGCCAAATATAACAGCGGCGCCGGTATACTCTCCCATCCAGGGGGAGAAGGGCTGGGGCTGGAGTTTACTGAAATCAATACCGCTCATACGGAACAACCGTCCGATTTCGCGGGTAGTCAGAACTATGTCCACATCCCGGAATCCGCTGGCGTTCATTTCCGGCCGGGCAGCTTCGTACTTTTTAGCCACGCAGGGCATGATAGAAACCGAGAAGATCTTCTTGGGTTCAATGCCCATTTTGTCGGCCCAATAGGTCTTGGCCAGAGAACCGAACATCTGCTGGGGTGATTTGCAGGTAGAGAGATTGTCCAGCAGGTCAGGATAGAAAGTCTCACAGAAGTTAATCCAGCCAGGGCTGCAAGAGGTGAACATAGGCAGTTTGCCGCCGCCGCCCAGGCGCTTCAATAGTTCATTGCCTTCTTCAAGGATGGTCAGGTCAGCCGTAAAGTTAGTGTGCAGAACATGATCAAATCCGACCTGTTTAAGTCCAGCTACAAATACTTCCATGGGCAGGGCGCCGGTATCCATACCGATTTCCTCGGACAGGGCCAAGCGCACAGCCGGGGCTATCTGAGTTACGACCACAGTATCGGGGTCAGCAACAGCGGCTAACAGTTTATCGATTTCTTCAACTTCACCAATAGCTCCCACCGGGCAGGCATGGATACACTGGCCGCACATGATGCAGGGGCTTTCAGCCAGATCTTTACCCAAACTAGGTACTACCATGGCATGACAGCCACGATTTTCGATGCCCAGCGCATTGACGGTCTGGACTACGGTGCAGGCCTCAATACAGCGCCGGCAGAGCACGCACTTGTCGGGATCCCTGAACAGGGAGGGAGTAGAGACGTCTTTACCGAGGCCTCTAACCTTCAGCTCAAATGGATTATCCCGGACAAAGTATTCGGCAGCCAAGCTCTGCAATTCGCAGTTTTCGTTGCGGATACAATTAAGGCAATCCTGGGGATGATGGCTTAGGATCAATTCCAGGATGGTTTTACGAGCTTCAATAACCTTGGGCGTTCTGGTCTTAATCACCATTCCTTCATAGACCGGCTGGTGACAAGCGGCTTGCAAAAGTCTATTCCCTTCGACTTCACATACACATACCCTGCAGTTGGCTTTTACAGCCTGATCAGGATGATAGCATAGAGTAGGGATATTTATACCGACATCTTTCGCCGCTTGCAGTATAGTCGAGCCTTCAGGAACGGAAGCTTTGATACCGTCTATGGTTACGTTTATCATTCTGTTCACTCCTTTTGCTCTTTCCTATGCTAATTTGGCATTATAATCGGCGGAAAAATGCTGGATAGTAGTAAGGACTGGTGCCGGCGCCGCTTGACCCAGACCACAGAGACAGGAATAAGACATGATCCGTCCCAGTTTGTTGAGTAAAGCGATATCCTTGGCAGAGCCTTTTCCAGAGTTGATTTTTTCCATAAGTTCGTGAATGCGCATGGTTCCCTCACGGCAAGGAGCACATTTACCACAAGATTCATGTTCAAAGAATTTCGCTATGCGGGTGGTAACATCGACAATGTCCCGGGTAGCATTCAAAACGAAAACTGCCCCCGAACCTAGTGTTGCTCCTATGGCTGACATGGCATCAAACCCGATTGGGGTATCTAAATTGGGCTCTGGAATAAATGCTCCTGAAGTACCACCTATCTGTACTGCTTTGAAAGCTTTTCCATCGGGTATACCGCCGCCGAACTGGAAGACTACTTCTCTTACAGTAGTATTGGTAGGAACTTCAAAGAAGGTCTTGTTAACTACATCGCCGGTAAGGGTCACAACCTTGGTGCCCGGATAAGAAGGGGTTCCGATGGCAGCGTACCAGGCGGCACCTTTCTCTAAAATTACCGGTATATTGGCGAAGGTTTCAACATTGTTAACGATAGTGGGTTTGCCCCATAGTCCGGCCACTCCGGGGAAGGGGGGTTTAAAACGCGGCTCACCGCGTTTGCCTTCAATCGATTCGATTAGAGCGGTCTCCTCACCGCAGACATATGCACCGGCTCCGCTGCGTACTTCAATCGTGAAATCTCCCAGAACTGCTTTAGCTTCAGCCTGGGCTATGGCTTCTCTCAGAATGCCGGCGACCGAAGGATATTCACCTCTGAGGTAGATGAAACCTTTGGTAGCACCAATCGCGGCTGCGCAGATGGCCATACCTTCCAGCAGTGTGTGGGGATCGCCTTCCATTATTAAACGATCTTTATAGGTTCCGGGTTCACCCTCGTCAGCGTTGCATACAACATATTTCTGGTCCGCTTGGGCCTGATAAGCAAAGTTCCATTTTACGCCGCAGTTGAATCCAGCTCCGCCGCGGCCTCTTAAATTGGATGCCTTTACTTCGTTAATGAGGGCAACTTTGTCCATTTCCAGGGCTTTTTTCAGTGAATTATAGCCGCCCACAGCAATATAGTCGTCAATTTTAAGTGGATCAACTTTCCCGTAATTACGCAATACAATGCGCATTTCCTCGGCCATTCCTATGTCCTCCTTTCCTGATAAATCAGGTTCTGGTATTGGTTTATGAATCCGTTTCTTATTTGCATTCAGCGATTATTCCGGAAATCTTTTCCGGAGTAACATCCAGATACGGTTTGCCGTTAATGGTTATTACGGGAGTTGCCTGGCATTGACCCACACATTCAGTAAATTCCAATGTGAACAAGCCATCAGCGGTGCTTTCACCCATTTTGATACCCAGTTCCTTCTCCAGCGCAGCTACTACCTCGGCCGCTCCGGCAATGTGACAGGGAGCACTTTCGCATATTCTGATCACGTTCTTACAGCGCGGTTTTACCGAGAACATAGAATAGAAGGTTGCCACACCGTAAGCCTGGGATACCGGTTTATTGAAAACTTTAGCTGCCTCAATAATGGCTTCCTCGGGTAAGAAACTTAGCTTCTCCTGAATAGCATGGAAAGCTTCGATCATTCCCCCTGGTACGTCTGCATATTTAGCGAGAATCTCCTGGTAATCCATTCTTAAATCCCCTCCTTTCTTTCCAAATATAAATCCCCAATGGCATTTTATATTTACTGCCCGGCAGTAGTATATAACTCCGGGGAGCCGTGCACTTATTGGGCCTACGGGGCAGAAATATAATCATCCCAAGCTATCATCATTCTATGTGAAGAATGTCACATTGACAATAGAAATTTATGCTTGCCAAGGGGACCGATTTCTTCCCCGAAATACGTGCGATACAAGCAAAGATGGGGCTCCCATGCTGCTATCACACCAAGG
>JAXDBN010000043.1:0-13022 GCA_034678805.1 Syntrophomonadaceae bacterium | reverse complement strand
GATTATTATGTGAACGAGATAAATCCCAGATTGGAGGCATCCTATCCTGTCGCCCATGCTTGTGGGGTAGATTTTGGAAAACTGATGGTAAACAACCTGAAAGGGCTAGAGAATAAAGCCAGTATTGGAAATTATGATTCGGATACGCTGTTGCTTAAATATGATCGGGTCATTATCAAGCGGCCCGAAGACTTGGCGGAACCCCCAAACGACAAGAAGCGAGGCTGTGCTGATGGAATTGGAACGCTATGATTTGGAAAAACAGCATCGTAAGGAAAAACTGCATGCTATTGAGAGAATTTTTGCCATTGTCGATGAGAACACATTCCAGGAAATCAAATCCGAAGTTAGTCATATCGAGATGGGCTTAAACGGCAAGAGCTTTGGCATGAGTAGTTCTAAAACGCCTTATGACGGAGTTATCACCGGTTTCGGAGAGGTGCGCGGCAAACAGGTATGCATCTACGCCCAGGATTTCACGGTCATGGGGGGGTCCATCGGAGAGCGGCATGGCAAAAAGATTGCCGAACTGGTCAAGATGGCCATTCGCTGTCAATGTCCCTTGATTGGCATCAATGATTCTGGTGGGGCCCGAATCCATGAAGGCATGCGCTCGCTGGTCGGCACTGGGGAAATGCTATATTATAATTCCATGGCGTCTGGCTATATTCCCCAAATCATAATTTGTGCCGGACCATGTGCGGGGGGATCCGTATATTCCGCTGCTTTAAGCGATTTCGTGTATGTTATCGACGACGTTACCACCATGTCATTGACCGGCTTCCGGGTGGTAAAGAATGTCTTGAATCAACAAGTAACCAATCAGGATTTGGGGGGCGCCCAAGTGCACGCCAACCTGAGTGGAGTCGCTCATTTCCGGCATGGCAGTGAAGCGCTGTGTTACGAGCATCTTCGGGAACTGATAGATATGCTGCCCCATAATAATCAGGACCGGACTCCCTTCGCTATGACTCCGGGGGTGCAAAAGGATCTGCGCGACATAGACCATGTACTGCCGCTCTTCAACAATCGGCCCTACGATGTCCGCCGAATCATCACCCGCGTGTTTGATGATCACAGCTTCATAGAAATACAGGAATCATTTGCCGCGAATGTGGTAGTTGGTTTCGCTCGTTTATCTAACTGCTTGGTAGGGGTAGTAGCCAATCAACCTGCTTGTCTGGCTGGCGCCATTGAATGCAACGCCAGTGACAAGGCAGCAAGGTTCATCCGCTTCTGTGACGCTTTTAATATTCCCCTGCTTACGTTTACGGATACCCCTGGTTTTATGCCCGGAATTGATGAGGAGCGCAAAGGCATAATCCGTCATGGCGCCAAGCTTGTTTATGCCTATTCCGAAGCCACGGTTCCCAAGATCAACGTCATCCTGCGCAAAGCGTTCGGAGGGGCTTACATCGCAATGTCCAGCAAACATGTGGGGGCGGACTTCGTTTTTGCCTGGCCGTCCGCAGAGATAGCGGTGGTCGGCGCCGAGGGGGCGGTAGAGGTCTTGTTCCACAAACAGTTTGACAACCTGGAAGAGCAACAATTGATGGAATTCAAGCAGGAGAAGACCGAGGAATACCTGTACAATTTTTCTAATCCCAAGTTTGCCGCTGAGGCTGGGTATGTTGATGAGATAATAACCCCTGCTCTGACTCGCAGCACGTTGATAAAAGCCCTTAAATTGCTGCTGAATAAGAATGAGTCTAATAAGCTGCGCAAAAAGCACAGTTGTATGCCGATGTAGACGCAAGCTCCTACATTTTGACCCACGGCGGATTAGATAATTATGGAGGTTATAAATTTGCTGATCAGGAAGTCCAGTCTTAGAGACGTCAAGGATAAGTGGGAGAAAATCTATGCTTCCAACCATGCCCTTACCCCGTATTCATCATATTCTTTCAATGAAATAGTGCAACATTATTATAGGTTTTCGCCCAAGAGGGCTTTATTTCGGACTGAAATTTTTGAAATAATCGATGACGGCCTGAATACAGTCATGATAATACCTCTATATGGAAGAGACGGGCAGTATTATTTGCTGGGGGATCTGTTGATGACCGGGCATCTGGATTTCATATACAAACAGGGCATCAGCAACGAAGAATTTGCTCAGGCTTTTACATTGCTGAGATCTGAACTCAAAGGGACCAAGTTGTTTTTAAACAAAATTAGTGAGCGCAGTAAACTAAATGACTATTTGGGAGCCAATCATACTATTTCGCAAAAGGGAATTTGTATTAACATCGGTTTTGGCAGCGACCTTGAAGTCTATAAAAAATCACTCAGTAAAAACATGCGCCGTCATATTCGCAACATGTATAATCGTCTCGAACGCGAATCGGTAGACTGGGATGTGGAGGTCAAGATAAATACCCCCATTTCCAATCGGATGAAAGGCGAAATCCTGAAAGTATATAATGACAGGGCTGTTGAGAAGAAGGGGGAAAAGTTGGGTTGGTTGTTGAAAACAGTCAGATACCATTTTAATCCGATAACCATATCCGCCGCTAATATGCAAGGTAATTTTAATTCCCTTTTACGCATCAACGGTGAGCTGGCTGCCTTCTCCAGTGGATACGTCACCAATGACAATTCGACGATTATATCGCCGCGAGGAGCAATGAATAGCAGGTATGCGAAATTCAGCCCGGGGTTGTTGCTGGACATCGAAACCATTAATTGGCTGACTCAGAATACCAAGATAACCAACCTGGACCTGTCCCGGGGCGATGAGGAATACAAATACGCACTTGGCGGCCAGGAACACTATAATTACTCTTATGAGATTGACTTGAATTAGCTTTTCATTTGCTTCGTCATGTCAGGCCCCAAACGAATGATGTACACCGATTATCTTATCCAAGATGGTAAGTTCGCCAAGTATATGATTTTTCTTACGGAAAGGGACTGGACCAATGAGCACACAACCGCCGCGTATCTATTTAAGCCCCCCCCACATGAGTGGGAGGGAACAGGAATATATTAAGGATGCATTCGCGTCCAACTGGATCGCTCCCCTTGGCCCCCATGTCGATGCATTCGAGGCCGAGATGTGCAGGCATCTCGGGTGCAGAAAGGCTCTTGCCCTTAGTTCGGGCACGGCTGCTATTCATCTGGCTTTGCGTTGTTTGGGTGTTGGGGCTGGGGACACAGTGTTTTGTTCATCTCTGACTTTTATCGGTAGTGCCAATCCAATCCTTTACCGGGGGGCTGAGCCAGTTTTCATCGATTCAGAGCCCGAAAGCTGGAACATGTCGCCGGTAGCCTTACAAAAGGCGTTCGATTGGGCAGAATGTCAGGACAAACTGCCCAAGGCAGTAATTATTGTTGATTTATATGGGAAGAGTGCTGATATGGATTCTCTTTTACCCATATGCAGTCACTATGGAGTACCGGTGGTGGAAGATGCGGCCGAGGCTTTGGGGGCCGCTTATAAAGGCAAGGCTTGTGGTACTTGGGGCGAGCTTGGCGTACTTTCCTTCAATGGCAACAAGATTATTACAACCTCCGGTGGTGGTATGCTGGTTTCTAATGATGAAGCAGCGATTAGCAAGGCGTTGTTCTGGGCTACCCAAGCCCGTGACCCGGCCCTATGGTACGAACATTCTGATATGGGTTACAATTATCGTCTCAGCAACATAATAGCTGCGATTGGTCGCGCCCAATTACAGGTATTGGATGAGCGGGTCGCCGCCAAGCGGGCGGTGTTTGCCAGGTATAAGGCGGCTTTGGGTGGATTGCCCGGCTTAACGTTTATGTCTGAGTCCGGTGATACCAACTGCAACCACTGGCTGACTGTTATAACTATGGATCCTGCTCAGACCAGTGTTCGGCCCATGGAAGTAATTGCGGCTTTGGATTCTGAAAACATAGAGGCGCGGCCAGTTTGGAAACCTATGCATCTCCAGCCATTGTTTTCTCAATGCCAGTATTTCACCCATCTCGAGGGAGAAAGTGTTTCCGATTCCTTATTTAATAATGGATTATGCCTGCCCTCGGGTTCCGCTATGACTGAAGAGGAACAGAGCCGGGTTATAGATACCGTAAGAAGTTGTTTTCGGCGTGGCGCACAGGACGCGGGCGCCAACTAGTCTTCCTTATTACCGGCGATTGACTGCATATGAGCTGAACAAGGAGGTCATGTATTTGCGGATTAGGAAGGCCAGTCTCAGAGAAGTTAAGGATAAGTGGGAGAGAATGTATACTTCCAACCATGCTCATACCCCGTATTCATCATATTCTTTCAATGAAATCGTGCAGCATTATTATAGGTTTGGTCCCAAGAGAGCTCTACTTCGGACTAAAATTTTGGAAATTCTCGATGATAACCAGAATACCGTCATGATAATACCTCTATATGGAAGAGGCGGGCAGTATTATTTGCTCGGGGATCTGTTGATGACCGGGCATCTGGATTTCATATACGAACAGGGCATCAGCAACGAAGAATTTGCTCAAGTTTTCACATTGCTGAGATCTGAGCTCAAAGGGACCAAGTTGTTCTTAAACAAAATTAGTCAGCGCAGTAAGCTGAATGATTACTTGGCTTTACATTATCCCGCTCTCCAGAAAAATATTTGTGTCAACATCAATTTTGGAACTGACTATGAAGCCTATATTGGATCCCTAAGCAGCAATACCCGCCGCCGTATAAACAATATGTACAATCGTATAAAGCGTGAGATTCCTTCTTGGGAATTGGAAGTCATGATGAGAACTCCGGTACCAAGAAGCTTGGAAGACGGAATCTTGAGATTATATACGCAAAAGTTTTTTGATAAGAATCATGTCAGAGCAGACTGGTTTTTAAGAACAAGTTGGCGCTACACCAATCCGATAACCATGTCCACTATGCGCATGGAAGATAATTTTAACAGCATCTTGAGGATGAATGGCGGCTTAGTAGCAGTCTTATGTGGTTATGTGGACAACGATGAGTGCACAATTATATCACCTCGGGGAGCAATGGATAGAACTTATTCCCGCTATAATCCAGGGACTGTGGTGATACTGGAGACTATCAAATGGCTGACACGGAACACGAAGGTAACCAACCTGGACCTATCCAGGGGCAATGAAGAATATAAGTACGCCCTCGGAGGCAAGGAACACTATAATTACTCCTATGAGATTGACTTTTGATCATTTCTTCTGCTTCTTCCTATCAGTCTCCTTACGAAGGATGCGGTAACCGTTCATCCGATATAAATAGCGGCTGGCCCGCCCTCTAACCGTCTCGCAACAGCGTGTTCCGTATCCTTCTGACCAATGGGACGCGTCCCAATGATGATCGTATCGCTTCTTTTTGCAGTTGCGCCTGCTTTTGTACGGTCATTTTATAATCACCGAGTTCAGGGCCTGCATAGATAACTGTTTCTTCCAGGGGTTTGCGTACTTTTTTGAAAGCAGAATCGTTTGGGTATCCCAGCGTTGTGAAAGCGATGGGTTCCCAGATATCTTCCAATTTCAGTATTGCCCGGGCGGCTTCCACATCGAAAGCAGCTACCCAACAGGTACCGAGTCCCAGAGCGGTTGCGGCAAGTACCATATGGTCCATAACGATGGCCGCATCGACGTCACTATAATTTTTTTTGTCACTGCGCACCCAGCATTTTTCGGGAATGGAGCACACGCAGAGTATATGCGGGGCATTCACGAACCAGGTGTTTCGATAAATATTCTGGAGGACTTCCTTATTACCTTCGGTATTTATAACCATGACCTTAAAAGCCTGCCGATTGGCAGCAGTAGGCGCCAACCGGGCGCATTCGAGTATTTGCTGCAGTTTTTCCGGTTCCACTGGGTCAGGTTTATAAGAGCGCACGCTATGCCTTTTTTGTATCACTTCAAAAATATCCATCTTATCGTCTCCTCCTGTTCTTTATGCAACTACTTGGCTTTAAGAGTCAGCAGGTTGATCTCGGGGGTATTAAACAATCTGAAAGGCACATTACTGGACCCCAAACCACAGCTAATATATTGCTGCATCTCGTTGCCCGTCATCAAGCCCTTCACATATCGTTGATCAGGGAAGAAGTTTTGTAAATAGGGACCCCGGGCTGGAATGAAGGGTGCCCCATAAAAGGGAATGCGAACCTGCCCGCCATGATAATGCCCGGCTATAACCAAATCAAAATCCAAATTATTGTGTGTTGGAACCCCCTTTTCCAGGTCGGACTTGGTGAAGGGTATGTGAGTAAGGGCTACCTTCACATCACCATCATTTGTTGAAGGTGCATATATCCTTAGGAATTCCATGAGCCGACTCTGATAGACTTGGTATTGCTCATCTGTCCTGAATTCGCGGGGAAGGATGCCGGAATACACCTCATAACCACGGTAGGGACGGGTGATAACGTCAGCCAGCCATAGAGTATTGCCTTCCTTCTCTATAGGATACGGTTCAGTCAGTAAAATACACCCGTGTCTTTCCAGCAGAGTCCCAATCTCCGTCTTTTTGCCGGTCAGGGAATCGTATGCCAGATCGAAATTCCCGTTTACATAAAACATGTTCTCCCCGTTTTTGATGCCTTCCAGCAATTCCACAAAAGGCTCAAAAGTCTTCGAACTGGTCTCCATATCTCCTGTAAAGGCAATCATATCGTACTCAAGGGCGTTAATCTGGGATGTCAGATTAACCTGATTTTGTCCGAAGTTCTTTCCGTGCAGATCGGTTATCTGCAAGATTGCAAAATCTTCAAAGACAGGCGGCAGGTTTGGTATGTATATAGTCTCTTGAACTACAATTGCCCGATTATTATCATATACTTGATGAACGACAAAAATCAGAAACAGGATTAAAATGGCAGCGGCGATTCCTTGACTGAATCTGAAAACCCTCCAGCCCAAATAGGCTATACCAGCGATGACGACTGTAATAGATAGGGTAAAGGTGATTAAAAAGACTATCCTGCCAAACAAATCGAACTCCTCTTAATTTAGTCCTGAATTAATACAGGAGAACAGATCAAGATTACCTTGTATGATAACATAGTCGCAGCCCCAGTCGATAGCTTAACGCATAGGCCAAGGGAATTATTGGAGGCCCTCGAATCAAATAAATGTTTAGACTACCTTTTTTTGGGGTTCATTTCTAAAATGGGTTATATTAGAATATTCTGCAGGGGATATAAGGTACCCCCTCAAATCAACCCTGACCTGCGAATTTATATGATGAGCGCATTTGTGGTGAGCGCACTTGCGCGTAGGCCCAATGGAGTATGTTCTATGGATTTAGTCACTGACCAGAATCTGTTAATTTTTATAAAAAAGAGCCAAGGTGGGGACCTCAACGCACTCGAAAAGTTATTGGAGTCTTACAAACCCTTCGTGATGAAAACCGCTGTTCAGCATTGCAAACGCATGCTGGAGTGGGGACGTGATGACGAACTGAGTGTTGGTTTGATAGCCTTTAATTCGGCCATAGCTACCTTTGATCCGGCCCGGAAGGTGCCCTTCTCCTCCTACTGCAAAATTGTAATCGTAAACCGGCTTAAGGATTATGCCCGCAGTAAGAGCAAAGATCTGCGCGCATTGCCATTGGACTGCGAAAATCTGAATATTTGTTTGGAGGGGCAAGCTGCCAAGGAAAATTTCCATCAAACAACCATAGAATATGAGCGGCGCGAGGAGATGGAGCGCCTGGAAGGTATATTGGCTGAATACTCCATAGATTTCGGAGCTCTGGCGGATGTCTCTCCCAAGCATCGTGATTCAAGAAAGACCCTGCTCCAGGTGGCCCGCCAACTGGCTCATAACAAGGAGCTTTGGAATTTTCTCGTCAAGAGAAAACAGCTGCCCCTGAACGAGTTGGAAGAGGTGTGCGGAATCAAACGCAAGACCCTGGAGCGCGGTAGAAAGTTCATAATCGCCAGCGCTATTATAATGGCCAACCTGGACCAGTTTATTCACCTGAGTTCCTATGTAAATTTTAAGTGATGGGGAGAAGGGGCAATGATTATGTGGTTTGAGAAGCGTGGGATTGTAGCTAAGATCAGTGGCAAGAACTGTATAGTGCTTACCCCCCAGGGGACCTACACCAGGATTCGCCGGCCCTCCTGTGAAACCAGGGTTGGTGAGGAGGTTACCTACCGTGGTTATACTCTTGCGGCAACCATCAAACCCATGCTGCTGGTTGCTTCCCTGCTGATTGCCTTTCTGGTCTATCCGGCACTGCAGCAACTGTTGGTTCCCCAGGCGGCTGCCTATGTGTCGCTGGACATTCAGCATGGCGTGGAGATGGGGGTGGATGAAAACAATAGGGTTGTCGGGGTAAAGAGTTTTAGTGATGAGGCATCGGTCCTGGTCGCGCCATTGAATCTCAAGGGAAGAGACCTCAACGATGCTGCCGCCGCTGTGATCGATAAAGCCATCGATTTGAATTACATCGGGCCAGGCCAGAACAACCTGGTGGTATCAACCATTGTTACCCCCGATTCTGCCTCCGCCACCATAGCCATAAATCAAAACCAGCTGTATCAGGTCATGGAAGAGCGCATTTCGCGGCACGGCTATTCGGGACAGGTAAAAATATATGCTGTCAGCGAAGAATTGCGCCTGGCTGCTGAGAAACAAAAGTTGACGACGGGCCAGTACCTGATATATGAGCAGTTGGTTGCTGCCGGCCATAACCCCGCTATTGAGGATATAAACGGACAGAGCCTGGGGCAGTTGGCAGCAGCCTATAACATCGATGGTGTGGCTCCCCAGAAAGCTGATACCAATAGTTCTTCCGGTGAAATAAGCATCGCCAAAGATGGCCGCGCTGACTCCAACGTCAGCCGTGGATATAACGGTCCTGCTGTCAGGAACACGCGTGTTCCCGTTGATCTTGTAACTACAAGTTTTCCATCATAAGTAGAGAAACTAAAACCAGGCAGCCGCCCTGGTCATTTGCTCATTATTCGAAAAGATGGCAGACTATAAGCGGACGTATTATGAGGTGAATATGAGGTATTGATTGCCGGCAGGAATGATTAATGAACCGTTCGACATTAAATAAGATACTGCTGTGGTCCCTGGTACTGTTGGTGATGGCGGTGACATATGGTCTTTCGGCCCAAACCAGTGCTGAGTCGAAAGCCCTGAGCGGAAAAACTATCCGTGTCATCGCCGTTTTTTTGGTCCCCGGGTTTCATGACCTCAGCGAGGGGCAGCAAGCGCAATTGGTACGGGAGTGGCAAAGCCTGGTCCGCAAGGCTGCCCACCTGATAATCTATATGGTGCTGGGAGCGATCAGCTGCTTGGCACTGTTGCAGCACGAGATCGATAGGCGATGGCAGGCTGCCGGGGCTTTGGGTATCTGCATAGCTTTTGCCGTCAGCGATGAGATCCACCAATTCTTTGTCAGCGGGCGGGGCCCGCAGATAACGGATGTGTTTGTGGATGCCGCGGGGGCCCTTATCGGCATCTCGCTGGTGTTCATGGCCCTTAAGCTACTGCAGGCCAAAGCCAGAAGGGGAACAAGGTTGCCCAGCAGTCAGCAGCCATGAGTTATAACGACATGTTATATAATAAGGAAGCACTGTCACTCAGAGCGGATGCGTGTCACTCAGAGCGCAGCGACGAGTCTAATGCAAGCGCTGTCAGCAGCGAAGAGATCCTTCGGCGCCTCCGGCTCCTCTGGATGACAGAATAAAGGAAGGGTTTCCTATGGCCGTTAAAACTGGGCGGGCGGATGGGGCAGCCCAGATAACACTGGATACCGTGAAGTGCAATGATTGTGGTATTTGCGCTGAGGTCTGCAAGGGCGCCCCGCTGATAATGGTCAATGGCCGATTGGAGATTGAGGCAACGCGCTTCTTCGGTTGTATCGGCTGCGGCCACTGCATGTGCGTTTGTCCCCAGCACTGCATCCAAATAAATGGCCGCGATATGAATCCGGCCGATGTGCTGCCCCTGCCTGATAAGAGCAGCCGCGCCAATTTCCAGCAGTTATATAACTTGATGCTGTCTCGCCGCAGCGTACGCAATTTCCGGGACCGCCTGGTAGAACCAGAAATTATCGAGAAGATTGTGGCGGCTGTCGCCACTGCTCCTATGGGTTTGCCCCCCAGTGATGTGCAGATTCTGGTATTGGATACCCCGGCCAAAGTTCAAGAGTTTGCTGCCGACGTGGTGGCAGTAATGAAAAAGTCGCGCTGGTTCTTCTCACCGCTGGTCAATCTACTATTGCGTCCCTTTTTGGGGCGTGAATACCAGGAATCGGCAGACTCCTTCATCCGCCCGGCTCTCGATGTTTTTACCGGGGAGAGCGCTAAAGGTAAGGATTATCTCCTCTATAATGCCCCGCTGGCTATGTATTTTTCTTGCTCTCCTTATGCCGATCCCGCTGACCCGCTGGTGGCCGCCACCTACGCCATGATAGCCGCCGAGTCCCTGGGGCTGGGCAGCTGTATGATCGGCACCCCGGCCTATTTTATTAAGTACAGCCAGGGGCTCAAGCGCAAGTATGACTTACCGCGCAAGAATCAACCGGGCATCGTGGTCATTTTCGGCTATCCCCGTATCAATTTCCGTAGAGCCCTGCGCCGCCGTCTGGCCAAGGTGACCTACTTTTAATTGCCGCTATGCTTCAAAAATCAGGTCCAGAGCAAGCTGATTTGAACCAGGGGAAGAAAGAGTGCTATAGTAGGCAAGGGTATTAACCTTATATGAAACAGGCAATGAGGCTGGGCATACCGCCGCTTGCCTATCTGCGGAGGGATGATTGTGATCCAAGTCTACATACCCGGGCGGGAACTAAATCTCCAGTTAAAACACCTCCTTCTGGACGCCAACGGCACCCTGACCCTGGACGGATGTCTGATTCCCGGGGTCGCAGCCAGGATAGCCAAGCTGAAGGACGAGCTGGAGATATATATCCTGACTTCGGATACACAGGGCAGGGCGACTCAGGTGGCGGAGGACCTGGGGGTTGCCTTTTTCAAGGTTGGTTCTCAGAGCGGGGGACCTGACAAGCGGGATTTCTTAAACACCCTGGGACCGGAGTACGCGGCAGCTATTGGCAATGGCTACAATGACCGACTCATGCTGAAGCAGGCGGCTTTGTCCATCGCTGTCCTGGGCCCGGAGGGGGCCAGCCTGGAAGCGCTGCGTATGGCGGATATTGCTGTCGGCAACATCTTGGATGGTCTGGACCTGCTCCTCAACCCCCTCCGCCTGATCGCCACCCTACGGGATTAGCCGCTGTCACGTAGAGCGCAACGAGATCCTTCGTCGCCTGCGGCTCCTCTGGATGACAACAAAGTGTCACTCAGAGCGCAGCTAAGAGTCTAGAGGTTGTCGATGTTGGTCAGGGCTGTTTTGCCGTTTTGATACTTGCTGGTAAAGGCCGAATACTGGCTTTGGATCTGATCGTTAAGGGTCTGGGCCTCGATGTACTTACGGTTGGCGGCTTCATAGTCGCCTTTGCTTTCCGAAGTGGCGCCGGCTTTCATTATGTCGCAATAATTTATGGACAGGGACAGCAGCCGGCTCAACTCCGCCGTATATTCCTCGGTGCCCGCCGGCGTCACCAGCCGGTTGACCTGGTTGCGCAGACTTTCCCGGGTGGACTTGGCGCCATCGATCATCTTGAAATAATCCGGCCAGCCATACTCCCCGTTACGGATCTTGCCCAGCATGGCTCCCAGGCCGGTTTTGGCTTCGCTGTTCTTCTGGAGGATGGAGTCCATCTGGTTAAAATAGGTGGTCATGGCTTCCAGACGGGCCAGCTTGGCCTTATAGATCTCCCGCTGCTCACTGCAATAGGCTGACAACCGGTCTGCTACCGCAGCCGCCTGGCTGCTGTGTGACAGCCGCACTCCCGGCAGCTGCAGGGTTTCAGATAGATCTTGGACCTTCTCCATGTTTTGCCGCAGGCTTTCCAGCCCATCGTCGGTCTCAGCCGCTAATGGATGGGCCAGGATGTCCGGAATCTGTCCCAGTATAGCTAATTGGATCTCTCCCACTTGGTCCAGGAGTTGCTTTTGGGGCAGGTACTGATTGGGGCATTTTACTGCTTTCCATTCATCCACGGCGGCCTGCAGTTCTTCAATCTGACCAGGCCAGTCCTGCTTCAGGGTGGTAATGAATTGGGCGTCAATAGGCTGCTCGAACTGGCTGCCCAGCCTTGCATCGGCCTCAGCCAGCTGTCCGGCTAAAAGGCTGCTGGCGGACAAAAAGCGTTGGGTCATTTGTTGGGTGTAATAATAATAACCACCCCCCGCCGCGGCCAGAAACAGCAGTATGATGGCCATCACTGCCAGGTTTTTTTGGGTAAACAGCGACTGCCCAACCGCGGGCGTGGCCGGGACAGGTTGACCCAGCGATGGAGTCAGGGGCACTGCTGCCGCATTAGCTAAATGATGAATGGCAGTGGAATCGACAGCGGCAATCTCCTGGGCAGTCAGATCTTCGCCGCAGTTCATGCAGAAATGAGCAGATTCGGGATTAGACTGGCGGCATTGTTCGCATATCCGCCCAGCCGCTTGAAGTTGGCCGCCGCAGGCTGAACAGAATCGGGCTCCATCGTCCATATCTTGGCCGCAGATGGCGCATATTTGCTGAGTCATGAAGACTTACCTCCTCAATCGGTTGGTGGAAAGGGTTCTATACGCCACGGTTGGATTCCTCCCTTGGCCGTAGAACATTGTCGAAACAGGATTTGTGAATCTTATTGGCAGTAAGTGCTATAATATGGTTGAGGTGATGGTGGCATGGGTGAAAACCCGTGGTCCGGCAAGAGCCACTGGATTTACGAGTGCCTGAATTCCCAAATAAATATGCATCTGCAAGGACAAAATAAAGGGCAGCCAGAAATTCCCCCGTGAATTTCCGGTGCCTTTTTGCGTTTGCGGTGCAAATCTGAAGTAGGGGGGCCGGCATGACGACGGCAATAGTTTTTCTAGGTGTCCTGATATTACTGAATGCTTTTTTCGCGGCTTCCGAGATCGCCATGATATCGTTGAACGATGCTCGCATAAAATCCCTGGCCGACAAAGGTGACACCAAAGCCGCCCGGATAGAGAAACTAA
>JAXDBN010000042.1:0-3667 GCA_034678805.1 Syntrophomonadaceae bacterium | reverse complement strand
TTTGATTCAATGGGTTCTTAAGGAATAGCTGGTCGCGCCTGATCCAACCGGCCAGGTAGTCGGGCAGGGCACAGGCGGAATAGAAGGGTATCGACTCAGCACCCAGTATGGTAATCTCAGCATCCGGATCATGGCTCAGAATGGTCTGGGCAGCCTGATTGCCGGCTGCACCGTTGCCGATGATGATTATACGCATAATCTCCTCAACCCTCCTTCCCGGATAACTTAAGGACTTCGAGCAGGGGAGAGCCAAACTTTTGCGCCGCGGCTTGATGGCGATGTTTTTCGGTTTGATCCCCCGGGTAATCATAAGTCAGGGCCTGGTTGGGGCAATATTCAACGCATACGGGGCGGCCTGCGCACAAATCACAATTGACTACCTTTTCCTGAATGACATCGAAAATAGCCGCATCGAAGGGGCAGGCCAATTCACAGGCCCGGCAGCCAATGCACTGATCCAGATCACGAACGGTGATATCAGTGCCCGCCTGCTTGTAAATGGTGTTCATCAAACAACCCAAAATACAAGGCGCATCTTCGCATTGGGCGCAAAAGACGGCATAGCGAGCCTTTCTCTCCATATCATCCACTATTTTGATCCGGCTTTGGTAATGATTCCACTGCCCGCAGTGCGCCAGCGTGCAGGTCAATTGGCAAAGGCCGCAGCCATCGCAAAGCGAACTATTGTGATAGAGTCTTTTTTGCTTCATAATTATTTCTCCAGTGGCTGATCACGGGATATGGATCAGATACCCAGCTTCTTTTCGGTATCCGGCAAGGGATGACCGGTTTCGGGATCCCAGCCCCGCGCCCGCCAGTATTGCTCCAATACTGCCTGCACCTGCTCTTCATTAACAATGTTGCCGGACTGGAGTTCCTGGTAAAAGCGGCGCGGGAACTTGCTGTCATCAGCCGCTTCACCTTCCCGGATATTAAACAATCTCATAACATTCCAGGCTCTTTCCGCTCCGGCCATTATTTCGTCGGGACTCATCGGTATCCCGGTCATACAAGTATACATTTCTGATAGAATAGTAGGTCCTATGGTCTCCATCACCGGCGGCCGAATACATATGCCGGTGCTGTTGATCAGATTAATCAGGTCTTCCGCCCATTTGGACATAATGGCTATATCGACTGTATCGTTTTCCAGGTCAATGGCTGCGGATTTCATATCTTCAGGCATGTCCAGGCGATCATACATGGGTTTCTTAAATCCAAATCGTTCTTTCTGGTAATAATGCAGATTTTCATTATAGCGCAGATTTTCTATGGGATTACGGCAGCGCAGATGATCCCCGCCCCTGATATTGGTGAGCATGCCCAGGGTCCAGGTTGACCAGCGCCCGCGCGGATCGATCATGGGCATCTCTACTCCCTTGACATGCATGGCATAATGATCTGATCCAGGCCAGTGCTCGGCGGCCCGTTTTACACCTTCCGCCAGAATATCACCGATTCCCTGCCGCAAACATATATCCTTAAGCAATGCAAAGGCCGCGTCGTCATCCCCAAAAGCCAGCTCGTAACCCACATCATCCTTGGTGATGATGCCTTTTTCATAGAGCTCCATGGCGAAAGCTATTACGCTTCCGGAGCTGGACATATCCACCCCATAGCGCTGGCATAATTCGCTGGATTTAATGGTAGCCTCGGTACTCAGCCCCACATTGGACGCGTAGGATACGGTGGGGGTAATCTCCAGGTCCTTTACTATCGTCCCCGCGTATTTGCCATCGGTTATTTCGGCCAAATGGCCACAGGCGATAATACAGGACTGACAGGCAATATGGTGGCGGCCAAACACATCCACTATCTGCCGGCCGGCTCTTTCCTTCCAATCGGGCAAGGTCTCGCGGGAATAATTGTGCACTGATAAAGCATTGAATCCGCCATAGGGAATGGTAGCATTCATGGTCCCATAGGAACAAAATGCCTGGTAGGAAGAAGCCGATTTGATCAGCTTTTGCCCTTTGGCGCTCAATTCCAGCACCCCTTTGGGATCAGCCGGCACGATTGGTTTTGATCCTTTTATTACTACCGCTTTGAGTTTTTTGGATCCCATCACCGCGCCCATTCCGGTACGCCCAAAACCATCATAATAGCCGTTTTCAATACTGGCAAAGCGGACCAGGTTTTCCCCGGCTTGTCCGATCAGCATAATTTCCGAACCATAATGGCGGGCTCTTAGTAGGTCTAAAGTTTCCCAGGAGTCTTTTCCCCACATAAATGCAGCATCCCTGATTTCGACTGCGTCATCTTCAATTATCAGGTATACCGGTTTTTCCGCCTGGCCCTTAATTATTAAGCTGTCATAGCCGGCACTTTTCAAGCGAATGCTTAAAAAGGCCCCGGAGTTCGATGATCCAAATCCGTTGCTCAACGGGGATTTGGCCGATACTTCCATTCGCGCAGCGGTTGGGAAAGGGGAACCCACCAAACAGCCGACACTGAATACCAGGACATTTTCGGGGCCGAGGGGGTCGGCGCCGGCAGGTACCTCATCATATACAATCCGGGCATTGAATCCAATCCCGCCTATATAGTCTTTGGCAAAGCCTGGGTCCAGCTCCCTGGTCTTCATATTTTGAGTACTTAAATCAACTTCCAGCATTTTTCCCGCATAGCCAAACATTAACTACCCACCCTTCTCTCCATGATACAGCGGTTATATGAATAAATTAGAAGCAATAACAATATCCGTAAAGTCCGATATTTAGGCAACCAAATATATTGGTTTGTATACCAATTATATATCCGCTGGTGGTAACCTACAACCATTTCTTCGACACCATTTTCACTTGTTAGGAGGGTAATTTATTATAGAAGGAACACGGAAATAACCCAAGCAGATTCCTTATCCTGCCTGGCTTATCGCCTCAAGCGGATTTGTGAGAAAAGAACAGGTGGGTAGGCCAGTTGGACTACTTCCATCTCCAGTTATTAACTGGCTTGGCAAATGATAAATTGAGGTGTTCAGGGTCGAAGTCGGTGTTATAAAAACTGGCGTAAAAGTGCTGTGCTTCTTCCCACATATCATAATCAAATAAATCCGGGTAAAGGATATTGACGATATTCATAAGACCGAGAATCCATCTGGGGCTGCCAAAATCCCAATTGGGATAGGGATGATTAAATATGCGCCTGGAACGAACCGCAGCGACTTTTATACCCTTGGTCAGGCATTCATGATAAAAGTCCTCAATGTTATTGGAAATAAATGATGAAATGAAAATTACTTCAGGGTTCAGCCGGTTTAGCTCTTCTAAACTTATGGTCACGCCTGGCCGTCCGGCTCCGTTCACTTCCTTATTTACGCTGATACCACCTGCTGCGGTAACGAGCTGGTTTTCAAAACGTTCGCCATTCAAGCAGAAGAGAGGTTTTCCCATCGCATAATAAACCCGGGGCCGGTAAGTTGCATTTACAAGCTTTGCATTGATTGCATCGATTTTGGCTTGAATATATTGAGCTAATTCTTTGGCCTTTTCGTCAGCGCCAATGTATCCGGCGAACTTGGGAATAGCTGCAATATACCGGCTGATCGAATTTACATCATGGTGCAGATTTTCAAGACCATTTTGATCAGATATGATCTTTTCCCATACCTTGACTACGTCGGATAGCCGGTCAACACCGGAAGTAATCAATATGGCCTGGACCATTT
>JAXDBN010000041.1:0-15204 GCA_034678805.1 Syntrophomonadaceae bacterium | reverse complement strand
GATAGTACCAGGGTGATCGCTGCAGTCAAACTTGTCTTGCCATGGTCTACGTGTCCTATTGTCCCTATGTTTAGATGGGGTTTCGTCCTTTCGTATTTAGCTTTTGCCATTCCTTTTCACCTTTCCTTTCTAAGCTTTCAATACTACCTTTTTACCGATAAACCATATCTCTTAACTATGATTTCCTTACTCTTGGACTCGGGTACTTCTGCATAATTCTTGATTTCCATAGAGAACGTTGCCCGGCCTTGACTTACTGACCTCAAATGAGTGGCATAACCGAACGTTTCCGCCAGGGGTACCATTCCTTTAATAATTCGGACATCCCGGCTTTCTTCAAAGCCTAGTACCCTCCCCCGGCGGGCATTTAAATCAGAAATTACGTCACCTACATATTCTTCTGGTGACATAATCTCTATTTCCATTATTGGTTCTAATAGAACCGCCTGGGCTTTGTTGAGGGCATCCTTCATGGCCATATTGGCAGCTACTTTGAAGGCTTGCTCCGACGAGTCCACCTCATGATATGATCCGCCTAGCAATGTGATTTCTATATCATCTACCGGATACCCGGCCAGGATACCTGCCTGCAGGGATTCCCGGACTCCAATCTCAGTAGCTGCTACGAATTCCTTAGGGAACAATCCTGGCGCAGTTTTATCATAAAAAACTTTGCCTCCCCCTTCCGGCAGAGGTTTCAGTGCCAAAATTACGTGGGCGAATTGCCCGTGTCCCCCGGTTTGCCTTTCAAATCTGGTTTCCACTTTAGCATTAGTGCTAATAGTTTCTTTATATGCGACCTGCGGTTTACCTACATTGGCGTTCACTCTGAACTCTCTCAGAAGGCGGTCGATGATGATTTCCAGATGAAGTTCACCCATTCCGGAGATTATTGTCTGTCCGCTAGCCTCATCATATCCGGTGCGAAAAGTTGGGTCCTCTTCTGACAATCGCCGTAGGCTCTCTCCAATCCTGTCCTGGTCAGCCTTGGTCTTAGGTTCAATCACTACATCGATAACTGGTTCGGGAAAATCCATGGATTCTAGTATTATCCGCCTTTCCGGTGCACACAGGGTCTCGCCAGTAACTGTATCCTTTAATCCTACTACGGCGAGGATTTCGCCTGCTCCCGCTTCCTCTATTTCTTCGCGGTGGTTGGCATGCATTCTTAGAATCTTGGTTATACGTTCTTTTTTATCTTTCCGGCTGTTCATTATTTGGGTTCCTACTTTAATCCGGCCTGCATAGATTCGAAAATAGGTTAGCTTACCTACATAAGGATCAGAGGCCAGCTTAAATGCTAGTGCACAAAAAGGTGCTTCCAAATCTACTGGAACTGCCACTTCCTGCCCGGTCTCGACGTCCTTCCCGATCATGGGGGGAACGTCTAATGGTGAAGGTAGGTAATCAACCACCGCGTCCAGCAGCATCTGCACACCTTTATTCTTAAAGGATGACCCGCATAATACCGGGACCAATATGTTAGCAATGGTTTGCTTTCTCAAAGAGCTGTTTATCTCTTCTACAGAGATAGGGCTTCCATCCAGGTATTTTTCAAGAATGTAATCATCATGCTCAGAAAGCCGTTCTATCAATTTATCACGATAGCTTTTAGCTTCGGCACATTCGCTGGCATCCAAATCCCTGTCCAGGAATTTATCGCCGGTAACTCCCTCAAATACGTAAGCTCTCAAACGGATAATATCAATGACTCCGGTAAATGAATCCTCGACTCCAATGGGTAACTGTATAACAACTGCGTTATTTCCCAGTTGCCGATTGATCATATTCACAACTCGAGCAAAATCTACCCCGATTCGGTCCATTTTGTTTATAAAAGCGATTCGGGGGACCTTGTATCGGTCAGCCTGTCGCCACACGGTCTCTGACTGGGGTTGCACTCCCTCTACAGCGGAAAATATACCAATTGCTCCATCAAGTATCCTCAGTGACCGTTCTACCTCAGCTGTAAAGTCCACATGGCCGGGCGTATCGATAATATTAATGGCACAATCACGCCAATAGCAGGCGGTAGCTGCCGAGGTAATGGTGATACCCCGTTCTTGTTCCTGGGTCATCCAATCCATAGTGGCGGTGCCTTTGTCGACTTCCCCCATCCGATGGACTTTACCGGTATAGAATAATATTCTTTCGGTAGTAGTGGTCTTCCCAGCATCAATATGGGCCATTATGCCTATGTTTCTAATGGAACTCAAATCAGCGTTGTGAGCCATGGGACCACTCCTGCTTTTTACCAGCGATAATGAGCAAATGCTTTGTTGGCTTCAGCCATCTTATGTGTATCTTCCTTTTTCTTAACTGAGGCGCCGGTACTGTTGGCAGCATCCATAATTTCCCCCGCCAATCGCTCAGCCATGGTTTTTTCGCCACGTTTGCGAGTATAGCCAACCAGCCACCGAATCGCCAGGGTTTGTCTCCGGTCAGCTCTTACTTCAACCGGTACCTGGTAATTAGCTCCTCCCACCCGGCGGGCTTTTACTTCCAGCAAGGGGGTTATATTTTTCATAGCCTCTTCAAAGACCTGCATGGCGTTCTTACCGGTTCTATTCTCTATCCGTTCAAATGCCTCGTAGCAGATACTTTCCGCAAGACTCTTTTTACCATCCCACATAACCTGGTTTACCAGTTTCGTGAATATCTTGCTGTTATAGATGGGATCGGGCAAAACATCTCTTTTGGGAACTGGCCCTTTTCTAGGCATAGCTTGACTCCCTTCTATTTCTTCTTAGGTCTCTTGGTCCCATATTTGGACCTTCCTTGATTGCGTTTTTGAACTCCAGCGGCATCCAGTGTACCTCTTATAATATGGTAGCGTACACCCGGCAAATCCTTGACCCTGCCACCCCTTATCAGAACCACGGAGTGCTCCTGCAAATTATGTCCGATACCGGGGATATACGAAGTCACTTCAATACTGTTAGTCAACCTCACCCTAGCAATTTTGCGCAGCGCCGAGTTTGGCTTTTTGGGTGTGGTTGTATACACACGGGTACATACCCCTCTTTTTTGCGGACAGCTTTTTAGGGCGGGTGCTGTAGATTTCTTTTCTTCTTCCTGGCGTCCTTTTCTAATCAGCTGGTTAATCGTTGGCATTTCTGCACCTCCTTCCCCATAGTGATTACTCTTTTAATAGCGCAACTGCCGCTGAGCCAACTTCAATGCCACAAGCGCGGCCGAGCTCAGCCATGGTCTCAATCATTTCTACCCCTACCTCATACTGCTGACATAGTTCGATTAGCGGTTTGATGATATGATGTTCAGCATCCCTGGCCAGGTATACTATGCTGGCTGTTCCCTTCATAACCGCCTTTTTGACCTGTTTACTGCCAACAACCTTCTTACCGTTCTCGATCTCATCCAGCAACATTACTGTTACCTCCTTCTGAACATAGAAGCGGTTTTGGGCCGATTTGACTTGGTTTGTCGCACGCCTTAATATTTTAGCACCTAGGCATGCGACAGTCAAATCATTTTATCTAATTATGAAATTTATTGGGAATTGGTGATATCCGCGTTTTCCTCAACTCCAATGTCTCGGTAAACGGAGTAACCGGTTCCAGCCGGGATCAGCTTGCCAATTATAACATTTTCCTTGAGTCCAATGAGATTATCAACCTTACCTTTGATAGCCGCTTCGGTCAGCACTTTGGTTGTTTCCTGGAATGAGGCCGCCGATAGGAACGAATCAGTGTTCAAAGAGGCTTTGGTTATGCCCAGTAACATGGGTGAACACACTGCCGGCAGGCCGCCCTCTTGGACTACTCGGAGATTTTCTTCCTCGAAAACTGATACGTCTATAAAGGCACCGGGCAGCATGGTAGTATCTCCGGAATCCTCAATACGAACCTTTTTAAGCATCTGGCGAATCATGATCTCAATATGCTTATCGCTGATATCAACACCCTGGGAACGGTATACCTTCTGGACTTCCTGCAGTATATATCTTTGTACTGCCTGTAATCCTTGGGTCTTGAGTATGTCGTGGGGATTAAGAGGTCCTTCGGTCAAAGCATCCCCAATCTCTACCATATCTCCTTCTCTTACTTTTAGGCGAGAGCCATAATGAACCGGATAGGCTGCCACTATTTCGTCGTTCTCACCTAAAACCTCAACTTCGCGGCGTCCCTTATTCTCTCCGAAGCGTGTTTTACCAGAAGCTTCGGCTACTACAGCTTGGCCCTTCGGCTTACGAACCTCGAACAACTCTTCAACCCGTGGCAAACCGCGGGTAATATCCTCACCGGCAACACCACCTGTGTGGAAGGTGCGCATAGTTAACTGGGTACCGGGTTCACCGATTGACTGGGCAGCCAGTGTTCCAACTGCTTCGCCGATTTCAACGTCGTATCCGGTAGCCAGGTTACGGCCATAACACTTGGTACAAACCCCATATTTGGTTTTACACGTTAGGGTCGTCCTGATTTTGACCCTTTCAATTCCTAACCTTTCAATCAGATGGCCCATATCATCATCTATCATCTCATTTTCTTCCACCAAAACCTCCCCGGTTTCCGGGTGTAATATGGCATCAACCGACACGCGGCCGATGATTCTTTGATTGAGTGGTTCGATCAATTGGGACCCTTCCATTATCTTTTCTACCCAGATGCCCTCAACTGATTCACAGTCATCTTCACGCACAATTACGTCCTGAGAAACATCTACCAAACGGCGGGTGAGATAACCAGAGTCGGCTGTACGGAGAGCAGTATCAGCCAGTCCCTTGCGAGCACCGTGGGTGGAAATAAAATATTCCAGAACGGTCAACCCTTCACGGAAGTTAGCCTTGATGGGCAGGTCAATTATTTTACCGGATGGATCGGCCATGAGCCCCCTCATTCCTGCCAGCTGGCGAATCTGCTGGAAATTACCGCGGGCGCCGGAGGTAGCCATCATATAAACTGGGTTGTCTTCACTCAAATGTTTCTTCAGGGCATCAGTAACATCGTCAGTAGCCTGGCTCCATACCTCGACTACCTGATTATGGCGTTCATCTTCGTTGATCAAGCCTACCTGGAAGTCGTTCTCGATGGAATCAACTACTCTATCAGCTTCTGCCAATATTGCGGATTTTTCCGGAGGAGTCTCAAAATCGGTTACGCCAACGCTGATACCAGCCCGAGTTGAGTATTTGTACCCCAATCTCTTGATACCGTCCAGCATTTCAGCGGTTTTGGCATTTCCCTCCAAACGATAGGCATCATACACAACGTTGCCTAGTTTCTTCTTGTCAATTACATCATTATAATATCCCATTGCTTGCGGGATAATTTCGTTAAAGATTATCCGTCCCACCGAGGTCTCAACAGTAGCCGTCCCATCTGGCAAGGGAGCTGTATGCTTCAAGGCACCAACGGTCTTAGACGGCATTTGCATCCTAACTTTTATCTTGTCATGCAGGCCAATACTATGCATTTCATAGGCCATTTGAGCCTCGGCCGATGAACTAAAAGCTCGGAGTGGCTGCTGTTCTGCCGATACCTTGGAATCCATATAAGTAAGGTAATAAATACCTATGACTATGTCCTGGGTTGGCGTACACACCGGTTTTCCATCCTTGGGATTCAATATGTTGTTACTGGCCAGCATCAGTAAGCGACATTCTGCCTGAGCTTCGGCTGATAGAGGAACATGGACTGCCATCTGGTCACCATCAAAGTCAGCATTATAGGCGGTACAAACCAGGGGATGCAGTTGCAGTGCCCGGCCTTCTACCAAAACTGGCTCAAATGCTTGTATACCAAGCCGATGCAGGGTGGGCGCACGATTAAGCAGGACCGGGTGTTCCTTAATAACCCCATCCAATATATCCCATACTTCCTCGCGTCCTCTTTCCACCATCTTTTTAGCGCTCTTTATATTGGACGCTATACCCCTATCAACCAATTTCTTCATAACAAAAGGTTTAAATAATTCCAACGCCATCTCTTTAGGTAGACCGCATTGGTGCATCTTTAATTGGGGCCCGGCCACAATAACTGAACGGCCGGAATAGTCGACCCTCTTACCAAGCAGATTCTGGCGGAACCGCCCTTGTTTGCCTTTTAACATATCACTCAGGGATTTCAGCGGGCGGTTACCTGGTCCAGTTACCGGCCTGCCGCGACGACCGTTATCAATTAAAGCGTCTACTGCTTCCTGTAACATACGCTTTTCATTTCGGACAATAATATCTGGTGCACCCAGATCCAATAAACGTTTAAGCCGGTTATTACGGTTTATAACCCGTCGATATAAATCGTTTAAGTCGGAGGTCGCAAAACGCCCCCCGTCTAATTGCACCATTGGCCGCAATTCAGGTGGTATAACCGGCAGTACATCGAGTATCATCCATTCGGGATTATTGGAAGACAACCGGAAGGATTCGGTTACCTCCAAACGTTTAATGGCCCTTCCCTTACGTTGCCCGGTGGTTGTATTTACTTCCTCCTTCAGTTCCTGGGACATAACCTCCAGGTTTACCTCAGCTAATAAATCTTTTACTGCTTCAGCTCCAATCGAGGCCAAGAAAGCATCGCCGTATCTATCACGGTTTTCTCTATATTCCCGCTCATTCAGCAGTTGTTTTTTCAGCAGAGGGGTATCGCCTGGATCTATAACAATGTAATTTACAAAATAAATTACCTTTTCAAGAACTTTTGGTGACATGTCCAGCAATAAGCCCATCCGACTGGGTATGCCTTTCAAATACCAGATATGACAAACGGGGGCAGCTAGTTCTATATGCCCCATTCGCTCCCTTCTCACCTTTGAAGTGGTAACCTCTACCCCGCAACGATCGCAGACGATACCGCGATGTCTTACCCTTTTATATTTTCCGCAATGACATTCCCAGTCCTTAACCGGGCCAAATATCTTTTCGCAAAACAAGCCCTCTTTTTCGGGACGCAGGGTCCTATAGTTAATAGTCTCAGGTTTTTTAACTTCTCCGCTACTCCATGAGCGTATTTGTTCCGGAGAAGCCAGGGATATTTTGATTCGCTCAAAATTATTAATGTCAGACAAGTCATACTCTCCCTTCCAGAAGATATTCTATGCCGAGTTGCTTATCCCCAACCACACCCATTGGGTCGGGATCCTAGTCTAGATCAACATCGTCTTCCAATTCGCTGTCCTCTTCATCATCTTCGTCCGGGACATTGTAATCATCACTTTCAACCTGGTGTCCAAAAGCTTTGCCGACATTGCCTCCGCCGCTAAAAGCAACCTCAGGTAATTCCATGCCTAATTCCCGGGCCTTTTCCTGTTCGTTAATGTCCAAGTCATCATCCCGGATTTGAATCTCACTGTTGTCAGCCCCCAGCATTCTAATATCCAAAGCGAGGCTCTGGAGTTCTTTGATCAATACCTTGAAGCCTTCAGGGACCCCCGGTTCGGGTATATTATCTCCTTTTACTATTGACTCATAGGTTTTCAAACGCCCGACGACATCATCAGATTTGACGGTTAAAATTTCCTGTAGGGTGTATGCCGCTCCATAAGCTTCCAGAGCCCAGACCTCCATCTCCCCAAAGCGCTGACCTCCAAACTGGGCTTTACCACCCAACGGCTGTTGGGTAACCAGCGAATAAGGCCCAATAGAGCGAGCGTGTATCTTATCGTCTACCAGGTGAGCCAATTTGAGCATGTAAACATAACCAACTGTAACCTCATTGTCAAACGGTTGCCCGGTACGCCCATCCCGGAGTCGGGCTTTTCCATTAAAAGGAACGTTGGCCCTAATGCGTAATTCATTTATGTCATCTTCGGTGGCCCCATCAAATATCGGCGTGGCTACCTTATATCCAAGCTCTTTGGCCACCCAGCCCATATGACACTCCAGTATCTGGCCGATATTCATACGTGAAGGAACACCCAACGGATTCAATACAATTTGTACCGGAGTACCGTCGTCAAGGAAAGGCATATCCTCTTCCGGTAAAATCCTTGATATTACGCCTTTGTTGCCGTGACGGCCGGCCATTTTGTCGCCTTCTGAGATTTTACGTTTCTGGGCAATGTAAACTCGAACCAACCGGTTTACGCCGGGGGGCAGTTCATCGCCGTTTTCACGCGAGAAGCGTTTTACCGCCACAATCTTGCCAGCTTCTCCGTGAGGAACACGCAGTGAAGAATCCCTTACTTCACGGGCCTTCTCTCCAAAGATGGCCCTTAGCAAGCGTTCCTCCGGAGTAAGTTCGGTCTCCCCTTTAGGGGTTACCTTGCCCACCAGTATATCGTCCGGTCTGACCTCAGCGCCTACCCGAATAACACCCTGGTCATCGAGATTTTTTAGCATTTCCTCGGACACGTTAGGAATGTCTCGGGTAATCTCCTCTGGCCCCAGTTTGGTATCCCGGGCTTCACATTCATATTCTTCTATATGAATAGAAGTAAAAACATCTTCTTTGACTATTTTTTCGGAAATCAGGATGGCGTCCTCATAGTTGTAGCCTTCCCAAGGCATAAATGCTACCAAAACGTTTCTGCCCAGTGCCAGCTCACCATTATCGGTGCTTGGACCATCGGCTATAATTGTATCTGCCTCGATCCTTTGTCCTACTTTGACAATAGGTCTCTGGTTGTAACAGGTTCCCTGATTAGAACGCATGAACTTCAGTAAGGGGTAAGTAATCCGCTCACCATCATCAGTCTCCAGTACTATTCGCGAAGCGCTAACCTTCTTAACCACCCCGGCTTTCCTGGCAATCACTACTGCTCCTGAATCCTTAGCAGCCTTGTGCTCTAATCCCGTACCTACGATTGGGGCCTCTGTCTTTATAACCGGGACTGCTTGCCTCTGCATATTAGCTCCCATTAAGGCACGGTTAGCATCGTCATTCTCCAGGAAAGGTATAAGTGAGGTAGCTACACTGAATACCTGCTTGGGAGATACGTCCATATAGTCAACCTGGTTCACCGGAATTTCCAAAATATCCTCAAAGTAGCGAACTTCAACCCGATCTTCCTCAAAATAACCTTCTTCGTTTAGAGGGGCATTAGCCTGGGCTACATAGTATTCGTCTTCTTCATCTGCAGTAAGGTAAACGATATCGCTGGTTACCCGACCGGCTTTTTTATCAACTTTGCGATAAGGGGTTTCTATAAAACCGAAATCATTTACCCGCCCAAAGGTGGCCAATGAACCTATTAGGCCGATATTGGGACCTTCAGGAGTCTCTATCGGACAAACCCTGCCGTAGTGGGAATGGTGAACATCGCGAACCTGGAATCCAGCCCTTTCTCTGGTCAGTCCACCCGGCCCTAATGCACTTAACCTTCTCTTATGAGTTAATTCGGCTAGTGGATTGGTCTGGTCCATAAACTGTGATAACTGCGAACTGCCAAAGAACTCTTTGACGGCTGCTGTTATAGGTCTAATATTTATGAGCACCTGTGGTGTCAGGGTCTCCACGTCGTGAATACTCATCCGTTCGCGAACTACCCTTTCCATGCGCACCAAACCGGTACGGAATTGGTTCTGCAGCAGTTCACCGATAGAGCGCAGACGGCGGTTGCCAAGATGATCAATAACATCGGTTTTTCCTTCACCGTTAATGAGCTTTATTATATAGCCAATGGTTGCGGTGATATCCTGGATGGTCAGATAGCGGGTTTCTTCGGGAAGATTCAGCCCTAATTTCTTGTTTACTTTATATCGACCTACTACCGCCATATCATAACGCCGAGGATCAAAGAAAAGGTTCTTGAGCAACTGTTGAGCAGCATCCTCGGTGGCCATTTCTCCGGGGCGCAGACGGCGATAGAACTCTATCAAAGCTTCTTTTTTATTAGTGGTAGTGTCTTTCTCCAGGGTCTTTTTGATTGCGTCGTCATCCTTATATAGTTCCAGAATAGCTTCATTAGTTTCGAAACCAAGACAGCGAAGTAAAACCGTAACAGGTATTTTTCTGGTTTTATCGATACGGGTATAGATTACCCCGGCACTATCCATTTCCAGCTCAAACCAAGCCCCACGATTGGGAATAACCGTCGCTCCGAATAAGGAGTGCCCTGCCAAATCGAGCTTCTCGTTAAAATACACCCCTGGAGACTTCACTAATTGGCTGACAACTACTCTTTCAGCCCCGTTGATAATGAAGGTTCCATTCTCGGTCATGAGAGGAAGGTCTCCCATATAGACCTCGGATTCCTTAATTTCTCCGTTTTCTTTGTCGGTCAACCTTACCCTCAATTTCAAGGGAGCCTGGTAGCTAACATCACGTTCCTTACATTCCAGTACAGAATATTTGGGTTCGCCGCGGGAATAGTCCACGAAGTCCAGTTCTAGGTTGCCACTGAAATCGGAAATAGGGAAAACCTCTTGCAGGGCCGTACGCAAACCTTCGTTTAAGAACCATTCATATGAAGATAATTGAATTTGGATTAGATTGGGCAGCTCAATTACCTCTTTAATTTGAGAGTAAGTGAGCCTCTCGGCACTCCCATATTTTTCAATATGAGCCATCAAACCACCCCTTTACATAATTAGCCAACGTACTAAAAGCGGGGCCAACCTTAAACCTCGCTTTTATAATAAATCTCTATATTACTGAGCCTATAGCATTCTCTTCCATAATAATATTTTGATGGCAATTACTAATGTTAGCATAGCCTATTTTAGTAGTCAAGAAGTCTTACAAATTTTTTTGCCATTCCTACCATTATTCTGGCTAGGTTTGTTTTGGCTCATTCTTGTTTGGATCTGTGTTTTTGGGAGGTATAGCATAGTATTCGGCTATTATCTGCTCTGCCTTTTTCAGTCGCCGGTAGAATATTATCCCTCCGATTATCAAGCCAATTACTACTATCCCAATCCCTAATACTAATCCATCAATCCTGACTATTTTAAGCATAATTCCTTCATTTAGGAGGGCAACTCCAGGCGAGAAGTTCCAGGTGGCTCTTAAATCATCCCGCCTGTCAGCAGTACTGGCTAAAACTAGTCCGGGCACTTGCATAGTAAGTTCTAGGTCATTATTCTGACTTAACTGCTGAAACCAGCCTTTGTTTGCCTGTGGATCGGCTTTTATTACTGTGTAACTGTATAGAATATTCTTCTTTTCTTCTATTATAAAAGGTAACCTGTCCTTGTGACTCTGATAACTGATCCAACTGGGGATATCACGGCGGAATACCTGTTCATTGTCCTCCTGGCTCCGCTCCCAAGCCTGGTCAGTGGGCATTTGGGTAATATCTGCCGGAATACGCACTTCTTCCAGTAACTGCCCGTCTTCCAACCATTCTATCTGCCATTTGACCTGGCTAGCGGCCTGACAGGGTAAGGCCCAAACAAATACCATCATCAGACAGGTCAGGCATAAAATGTACTTCCTCATTGTGATTTTCCCCTTTCTATCCCGCTTTATACCTCATCATATAATAAAACCCCAGTGATTTCCAATAAAAAAAGAGGAGTGCTGCAACACTCCTCTCTTGACTGATATGGTTAAGCTATTTGATCTCGACGCTGGCTCCTGCTTCTTCTAACTTAGCCTTGATATCATTGGCCTCTTCCTTGGTAATTTTCTCTTTAACAGGTTTCGGTGCTTCGTCAACCAGAGCTTTGGCTTCCTTAAGCCCCAAAGAAGTCAACTCACGAACTACCTTAATAACATTAATTTTTTTGTCACCGGCAGAAGTCAGAATTACGTCAAATTCAGTCTGTTCTTCTGCGGGAGCGGCAGCAGCAGGGGCAGCTGCTGCTGCAACTGCTACGGGGGCTGCGGCACTTACACCAAAGGTCTCCTCTAATTCTTTAACCAATTCGGACAGTTCTAGAACGGTGAGTCCTTTTACAATTTCGATAACTTCCTGTACTTTACTCATTATTAATTAACCTCCCTATACTTTCTTAAAATTTTATATTGGCCTTACCAAATGGATTAAGATTAAGCTCTTTCTAACTAGCTTGTTTTTGCTCCCGGATACCATCTAAAGCCCTCACCAAACCAGTAAGGTTTGCATTCAAGACTCTTACGAAAGAGGTAATCGGTGCCTGCATGGTTCCTAATACCTGGGCTATCAGTACCTCGCGGGACGGCAGGTTAGCCAGGTCCTTAACTGCATCCGCAGACAGATACTTCCCTTCCAATATCCCCATCTTAATCTCGAACTGTTTATTGGTCCGAGCAAATTCGGTGATGGTTTTAGCCGGTCCAACCGGATCATCATTGCTGAAGATTACTGCATTAGGCCCTGTTATCTGCGCAGCAATATCATCATAACCAGCCTGCTTAAGCGCAAAACGGAACATAGTGTTCTTCAGAACCCGAACCTCAACTCCAGGCACGCGTAAGCTATTTCTTAATTGGGTGATCTGCTCCACGTTTAAGCCCCGGAAATCCGTGCAAATCACCAGAGTAGCGGCATCCAGCTTCTGTTTGATGTCTTCGACTACTTGCTTCTTCTCTTCAATCTTAGCCATTCATATCTCACCCCCTTAATTGTTATTCATTAATAATTTCATTCGTTGCTGGGCCTGTTTTATAACAGGTCGCAGTGTCTTCTTTTACGTGTGCTATTTGTTTAGGCCCTATTAACCTAATTAAAAGACCTCTGCGCTTAAACCACGCAGAGGTCTTCACTGCTCATCTAAATAAAGAAGTCAGTTTTATTATTATAAATAATAAACCTCAGCGGGCATTCGAATCATTAAGGCTTACGCCACCGGCTGTCTACAGTTTTATTCTTCTGTTTTATAAGAACCCGGATTTTTATTTATTGGCTGCAATCAGGATCAAAGGATTGATTGTAATCCCAGGTCCCATTGTAGAACATATATTTACTGAGCGCATGTACTGTCCTTTGGCTGCAGCTGGTTTGGCCTTAATCAGGGCCTCGGCAAACGCATTCAGATTATCCTGCAGTTTTTCTTCTTCAAAAGAGACTCTGCCAATGGGAACGTGAACAATTGAAGTCTTATCAACTCTAAATTCTATACGACCAGCTTTCAGTTCCTTGATAGTACGCTCAATGTCAAAAGTTACTGTGCCCGCCTTAGGATTAGGCATTAAACCCCGGGGACCAAGAATCTTACCTAACTTACCGACTACCGACATCATATCGGGAGTAGCCACTGCTACATCAAAGTCGAACCAACCACCCTGGATTTTCTCGGCCATGTCTTCGGCACCCACAAAATCGGCTCCTGCTTGTTCTGCTTCTTTAACCTTTTCGCCCTTGGCAAATACGAGTACCTTCAGTGTTTTACCGGTGCCGTGCGGTAAACTCACTGTGCCTCTAACCTGTTGATCGGCGTGGCGTGGATCTACACCCAGCTTAACATGGGCTTCAACCGTCTCATCAAATTTAGCGGCCGCCATCTCTTTGACCAGTTTAATTGCTTCAATCGGCTCATAGAGTCTATTCTTTTCAATCTTGGCAGCTGCCTGCTTGTAGGCTTTTCCTCTTTTCATTTAATATCCTCCTTGTGGTCAAACGGATGTTATCCTCCCACTTAATTGCTTATCACTTGCTGAAATAATTTCTTATACTTTAGTCAACAATTACCAAACCCATGCTTCGGGCGGTTCCTTCGATCATTCTAACCGCTGCATCGATATCAGCTGCGTTGAGATCAGCTTTTTTCATTTCGGCAATCTCGACCAATTTAGCCCGGGTTATCTTGCCAACTTTCTTCTTATTGTCCCCTGTGCCCTTCTCAACATTGGCTGCTTTTTTCAGCAGGTCAGAAGCTGGGGGTGACTTGATCTCAAAAGTAAACGAACGATCTTCATAAATGGTTATTTCTACTGGTACAATGTATCCGGTTTGATTGGCGGTTTTAGCGTTGTATTCCTTGCAAAAACCCATTATGTTAACACCGTGTTGTCCCAAGGCAGGACCTACTGGCGGTGCCGGCGTTGCTTTGCCCGCGGCTATCTGCAGTTTGACCTTACCCTTAACCTTTTTGGCCACTTTCACACCTCCTTATATTTTATTTATTTGTTCATAGTCCAGTTCTACAGGAGTCTCCCTGCCGAACATGGATATATTAACCCTTACTTTACCCCGGTCCGGAAGAACCTCTTTCACGACTCCTTCGAAGTTCTCAAAAGGCCCGCTATTGACGCGTATGTTTTCACCTATCTCCAAGTTAATAACTCGGGGCTTCTTGCCCATCAATCCCATCTGGGTAAGGATCTTGTTGATCTCGTCTTCCCTAAGAGGAATCGGCTTGGTGCCGCTGCCGACAAATCCAGTAACCCCCGGAGTATGGTGTACTACATACCAGGAATCCTCATCCATGATCATATTAACTATGACGTATCCCGGGAAGACCCGCCGAGTGGTTACTTTCTTCTTGCCGCCTTTATACTCGACTTCCTGCTCCTCTGGAATTATGACCTGGAATATCTTGTCCTGCATATTCATTGATTCGACCCGTTTGGTCAGATCCACTTTTATTTTGTTTTCATAGCCGGAATACGTGTGAACAACATACCAATCGCCTTTTCTCTCTAGTTTGGTTTCCTCGGGCTCTGAATTGATATTCTCTGTGTTCACAACTTCTGCCTGGGCTGATTGCTGTTCGGTGGTAATAGAAACCATCTCCTCTTTACGCAAAAACCTTGGTCAGCCTTTCCAACAAAAAGGAAAGACCGCTATCGAAAAGCCATAAGATTACAGCAATAATAGCAACCGAAAATAATACTACCCCGGTATAGGCCATCAATTGTACCCGCCCCGGCCAGTGGACCTTTTTCAACTCGGAGTAAACTCCGGTGAAATATGATTTGACGTTTTCGATCCAGTTCTTGACGTTGTCAGTGTTGCTAGTGGAGACGCTGTCCTTGGCCATTAAGTTCACTCCCCAGTTTACTTCGTCTCTCTGTGAATGGTGTGAGCATTACAGAATTTGCAGTGCTTTCTTACTTCCATCTTCTCAGTATTTTTCTTCTTATCCTTGGTAGTTCTATAATTGCGCTGCTTACACTCTGTACATGCCAATGTTATTCCAACCCTCACCACGCTACCTCCATCCTGTGCGCAAAAATACTACAATACTCTATCACATTGTCTGATTATATGTCAAACGCTAGTGTCTTAATTGGCAACCAGTGACGTCTTATGCCTCGATGCTGGTAACAACCCCGGAACCTACCGTCCGGCCGCCTTCACGGATAGCAAATCTCAGTCCTTCTTCTATTGCTATCGGGGTGATCAGGCTGATCGCCATCTGAATGTTATCCCCGGGCATTA
>JAXDBN010000040.1:0-4896 GCA_034678805.1 Syntrophomonadaceae bacterium | reverse complement strand
TTTTTGCATTCTATTCCGGAAACGGTTATCTTAATCTACCTGGGCCTGCAATTGATAGCGATAAAATCGACTCTGCCCCGGGTACTCTGGGTAGCGTTGCTTACGTCCCTGGCCAGCTGGCTTATCCGGACCCTGCCCTTGGCTCCGGGACTCAATGTATTTTTGCAGCTGCCCGTATTGATCGTTCTGCTGGTCTATATTGGACGGATTCCGTTCGTATACTCGATCCTAACCTCATTCCTGGGGCTCATCCTGCTTGGAATCACCGAAACGATTTATAACTTATTGGTATCGGCCCTCACTGGTATAACCATACAGCAAGTCGTGGCTAATCCTTTATGGTATGCTTTGTACCCTCTGCCTGAGTTTCTCATCCTGGGTTTAACAATTATGGTCCTAGTCAAAAACGATATAGTCATTTACGATATCCGACAAACATTGGAAGAAAAGAGAATGAGCGATGAGAAAGGACATCTTATATAACATAATTATTGTGCTGGGTCTGGCGGTGGTCCTGGTCGTTCTGGGATTCTATTATCAATATTTTCTGGAGGGAAGAGTATCCTTTCTCCAGCAGGGTTTCATCGTATATTCAATTTTATTGATGATAATAGTGACGGTAGCCATGGCACTGGTTCTAACCCACAAGTTACTTTATATCGCCAAACAGGATAGCCTGGTCAAATCACAGCATTACCAGAACGAGAAGCTGTGGGAACTAAACCAGATTATAAAAACGCAGAGACACGATTTCGTCAACCACCTGCAGACCGTCTACGGTTTAATCCAGTTAGGCATGCCGGAAGAAGCGGAGGCTTTCATCAGTGAACTCTATACCGAAGTGCAGGCTAGCGGTGAGGTAATGAGACTGGCCCTGCCGGAATTAAGCGCACTGCTGCTGGCTAAAACCGGATTTGCCAGCCGGCATGACATCTCCTTTAAGATTGAAGTTGAATCCGACTTATCCAGCCTGAGTATAAGGCCTTTTGATCTGGTAACCATCGCCGGCAACCTGATCAACAATGCCCTGGAAGCGGTCGAGAACCTTCCGCCGGGGGAACGCCAGATGCAGTTCTCAGTATTCGAGAACAGCCGTTCCTTTATTATTCAAACCCATAACCCTGGTTTTATTCCCCCTGACCTGCGCGATACTATCTTTACCCCGGGATACTCCACCAAACAAAGCCATATTCATCGGGGTCTGGGGTTGGCTTCCATAAAACAGTTGACCGAAACGTATAACGGTTTTGTAGAGGTTAGCAGTCATCCCGACAGCGGAACCCGTTTTACGATAGGTTTACCCAAGCAGCAGAAAAGGACAGCCTATGAGCATTCATGAGTTATCGGTAAAATGTGCTGCCTATCTGGCCCGCGAGGTGGATGCGGACCGTATCCGGGAAAACCGTATGGCCTTTGGATTAGAACTGCTGTTGGGCGAGATAATCAAGTTGCTGCTGGTAATCACCTTATCTTACCTGTTAGGAATACTGCCCGAGGTTTTAACCATAACCCTGACCGCCGGTTTTCTCAGGCTGGCTTCGGGCGGCGAACACTGCAGCGCTTACTACCGGTGCCTGGTGGGCGGGATTGCCTGCTTTATGTTATTAGGGGGGGCAGCCCATATTTTAAACCCTTTAATAAGTAAGGCTGCCCTCTGGCTCACGGTATGTACAGGCACTCTTGTCAGCGCATTAATACTATGGAAATATGCTCCCGGTGATACCGTCAACAAACCGATTAATACTACCGAGGAGAAACAACTCTTCAAAAAATGGTCCTTTATTATTCTAGGGGCGTATTTGATCATTATGGTCCTCATGATGCAAAGTCCTGCCGCCCGGTTACTGGTTCTGCCGATGATCATTGGTATTTTGGAACAGAGTTTTACTGTAACTCCCTGGGGTTATGGTTTTATTAATGGAATTGACCGGCTGTTGGGAAACAAGCCCTAGACTTTTGATTGGAGTTTAATATGGATGTCCTGATCGTAGACGATAACCAGCCCACCGGCCTGTATCTGAAGCAAATCATCTCCAGAATACCCGCCATGAACATTTTAGGGGTGGCCGGCAGCGGAGAGGAAGCCCTTCAGCTTACCAGCCGATATAAACCCCAGGTGGTATTCTTGGATATCGATATGCCGGATATGAGCGGCCTGGAGGTGGCTCATCGGTTAGCGGAAATGCACGGTGACATGGTCTTCATTTTTGCCACCGCCTATCCTAAATATGCACTGGAAGCATTCGAGGTCCATGCCTTCGACTATATTTTAAAACCTTACGATGAAGAACGGATCCGTAAAACCCTGCGCAAGCTCCATTCCGGTATGAATAGTGGTTGGCTGGCCGCAGCAGATAAGCCGGAAGCTGTCACTATCCAGCTCCACGGGGAAACCTACCTGATTAGCCCTGCCGAGATCTTATATTTGGAAAGCCGCCGGGCTAATGTCCTGATTAAAACGGCCAACCGGGAATTTCGTCTCAAGGGCAGCCTGGCTGATTGGGAACAGCGCTTGGCTCCGTTAGGTTTTATCCAGAGTCATCGCAGTTACCTGGTCAATCTTGACCAAATCAGACAGGTTAGCCGCTACAGTTATACCTATGATTTGTTATTGAAGTCCGGTGACCGCATACCACTAAGCCGCAGCTGCGCCAGGAAGCTAAAAGGTTTGCTGGGTTAGTCATAAAAAAAAACCGCCATACCTGTGCGCCAACAAAATCCCTGTCAAATCTCCTTTTTACACTGCAGTCTTATATTTCTAAACAAAATCCCTGAATTTGTGCCGTTCGTATCCGTTTATGAGCGATTCGGCCCAAGCCGCTTGCCAAAATCCACCACAAATTGATAATTTACAAATGAAGTAGTTATTGTAAAGGAGGTGAGTAGATGCGTAAGGTTAAATTATTAAGCCTGGTTTCAGCTTTTCTTCTGGCAGTTGCTCAGGGCGGTGTCACTCCGGCATGCTGGTTCCATTGGTATCAGCCCAAATTGCCCGAATAAAAAAGGCGGTATATGTTCAAACAAAAATCAGCTATAAGCAATCAGTTGCAGGCAATGAAGCTCGCTGAAAATGAAATACTCCCCTATGAGCAGATGTCTGAGAAATAATTCAGGACTACCCAAAGGGGAGTTTTCTATGGAAGAGAGTGGAACCGATATAACTGAATAACGTTATGAGGACAAATCTGTGCAACATCCCTGTGACCAATACCACGGGGGAACAAGATTCCGCATCAACTTCAGCTATAAGCCTTTGTATGGTCAGAAGTTTACTTATTATCGAGATTCAACCATCTCCAGCAGGGCTTCAATACGCACTTTGAGACTTTCCCGATCCGAGCTGGAATAATCGCTTTCCAGGTGCAGATAAGGAAGTCCTTTTTGTTTAACCAGTTCACCGACGGCAAAGGCTTCTATATTGTAGGTGTGGCAGGCCTGCCAGGTCAGATCAATCACCGCATCCGCCCGGAACCTGTCAAGCATGGTATTGATGAGTTCTAGCCGGTAGGGATTGGGACTCATGCAGGAACATGGTATGGTCAGGTATTTTTCCGCCAGGGCCACAATCGGATCGTCAATCTCCGTGTTGGTCTGCAGTTCCAGCGTCTTATATCCCGAACAGTTTTCCATGGCCACTACATGGGCGCCTAGTTCTTCGGTGATAAGAATAACCTTCTCGCTGCCCAGCCCGACCGGGCAGCCGGTCAGCAGTACCCGCGGCGCTGCCTGGCCATTACCGGTTTTCTGGCCCGAAGTATCCTTTACCAGCCGCTGCAGATTACCGATCAGTTCCCCTTTGTCACTGCTGAAACCGCGCGACCAGGCTGCATTAAGCAGGTCCATACCGCTCAGCGGAGGCGGATCGGCCTGGTTGAGATCAAACATGGCTTTCATGGCGTTCTTTTCCTGATTGATGAGGTCCACCGCTTGCCAGATATCATCATCACTGATGACCACCTGCAGTTCCTGCTCCAGGCGCAGCTTCAACCGCCTGATTTCTTCTACCCATAAATCGAAACTGGCCGGAGAACCGCTCAAATGAGGCAGCTGCATGACATGGACCGGTTTTAGATCCTGCATGAGTTCGAACATTTTCTTTTTGCCGTCGCAGGTGGTCTCGCCTATGACCAGGTCGGAAAAATAAAAGAAAGGGCAGGTGTCGGTAATGGCGAATCCGTAGGAGGATTTTATCAGCGGGCACAGGTTGCGGGGCAGGTGTTTCTCGGCCGCGGAAATCGGCTCCTCCCTGGTCCCGCATAAGCTCACCGGTATGGCCCCGGCGGCCAGGATCAGCTCCTGGGGGCAATAGGTGCAGTATATCCCTACCACTTTACGGCCATGGTCCTTGGCCTCTTTGATTCTCATTAAGTTGGCTTCCCGCGAAACTATGTAGGCTGCCATATCATTGTTTTCCAACTCGCTTTTCTCCTCTCTTGATTCATTATATCCTTGATTACCTTATGGTCATCGATCAGCCGCTGTCCCGCAGCATTTCGACAAAGGCTTCCACCCTGACCTGGACCCAGTCCTGATCGGTATTCGAATAATCGGTCTCGATCTGCAGAAATGGGGTACCCAACTGGTCCTGGATGTACTTACCCAGCGAATAGGATTCGATATTAAACGGGTGACAGGCTTGCCAGGTGAGGTCCACCACCCCGTCGATGTTATATTCCCGGATGAGTTCAGCCAGGAACTCAAAGCGGCGCCGGTTGGGAGACAGGCAGGGACAGGCAATTCGCAAAGTTGCCCGGGCCAATGCCTCCATAGGATCAGCTTCTTCGTCGACCATATTTACTGTCTTCAAGCCGCCGCAATTTTCCATCGCAATCACCCAGGCCGATTGTTCGATTATCTTCAGGACCTTTTTGGAGGTGGTCGGGCAGCCGGTGAGCA
>JAXDBN010000039.1:0-3026 GCA_034678805.1 Syntrophomonadaceae bacterium | reverse complement strand
GCTTTCCAACCTATCCAGGTCCTCCCCTGCCGCCAAACCATTGTATTCCTCAAGGGTAATGCCTTCAGGGGCAAAATTGGTGAGCAGAGCGCCAAACCCAATCGCCCCAGCAAAACAATAGTAGATGTCTTGTTCTCGAGCCGCCCTTTGCAGATAAATGCTTTCTTTCCAGGCGCCATAGTCCATCTCATCCAAGACCAAATCGGCCCCGGCAACAAATTTCTTTGCATCCCGGTGGTTGTTTATACCATGATTGTCGTAAAGAATGTGAATATCGGGATTGATTTCTTGCACTGATTGGCGCACCACCTCAGCTTTATGCCGTTCATTAGTAAGAGTGGAGCATCCATATTGCCGGTTGGTATTGCTGGGCTCAAAGGTTCCGTTGTCAGTGATTTTTATGCTGCCGATCCCCAAGCGAACCAGCCGTTCCACTAGCAGTCCGCCCACCCCGCCGACACCGGCCACTGCTACAGTGGAATTCCTTAATAATTCCTGTTCCTCCTGTGTAAATATGCCTATATTGCGTGCAAAACTGTCATGGTATTGTGTGTTCACCTTGACTCCCCCCGTTGAACTCTGCCCAAAATAATAGCCGCCTTAGGCTTGAAAACGGTTTACTTGGTTTTGGAATAAAACAATCTACCCATTTGTTTGCTCCCGATTCTTCAACTTGGATATCTTCATTAAAAAACATATATTCCTACTGTGCAAACCATTTAATCCCTTAATATTGAAGCAAATACCATAACCCCACCAACAATACCACCACCCTGCATGGTCCCACTATATACAGCAACAGTGATGGCATCGATGATGGCGCCAATCCGCTGTTGGCAGCGGAGGCCAGTGAATCAGGAGCAGGCGCCAATTATAAAAACCAGGCGGGCGGGAAATCATTTATGGTGGTTTTGGTTACCACCGATGAAAACGTGAGCCAGGCTGTATCCATAATGAAGCAATATGGGGGCCAGGTGTAGGCAACCGAGCAACGACGCGCGGAATTATAGGGAGTGCTGGCCGCCGGCATCAGATCACCTTACGCACCAATCGGCAGATGTGGTAGGTGTAAAGAGCCCCGCGGCCTGATTCGTTCAATAATTCGCGGGCCACATTTTTGAGTCCCTGTTGGTCCACCTTTTTGTCGGTGAAATACATGGCCAGCAGGCCCTCGATGACGGTCTTGGCAAATCCGGGCTGGTACATGGTGCGGGCCCGATTATGAGCTTCGCGGATAAAGGTCCGGAACCGCTCGACCATATATTCCTGACTGGGATAGTAAAAGGTGAAATTAAGGTCTCCGCCTTCACGGTCTTCCTGCTGGTCGATACAATAGTCGAGCAGGATGTGAAGGCTGCAAATCCATGGAAAATAGGTATTCAAGATTACCGACGCCTGGGCCGGATGGGCATCCGGACGGGAGGCCAGTTCCAGCAATGCAAACAGGGCCAGAGTTGAGCCGGCTGCGGCCGCAAACTCGTTCCATTCGATACCCGGATTCCAATCCAGGTTTCCCTGCGCCCAATTGATGAGGGTCGCCTCGCGCACCTCCCAGTCAATATGTTTTTTCACCTGCAAGTCTATATAAAGATTGGCCAAGCCGGTGACTTCCGTTTGGACCAGATGGTAGGACGGCAGTTGTGCCAGGTGGAGGCGGCACTCCTCCACCAGTTTGTCGATATAACCGCCGTCATCGCGATGAGGGTAGTAACGGTAGTAATCATGCCGGGGGGCATCTGGGGAAAGGGCATCAAGCAGAGAACGGTGGAGTTGTCGGAAAGCCGTGCCGTCCAGGCAATGGGCCCGGTCGCACAGGTTATCGAGATAATCGCACAGGGTTTGGTAAGCAACTATGAGCGGTACCAGGTTAACCTCGGTGGCCGGATTGGCAGCCGCCATGAAAGCTCCGCCCTGGCAATGGAAGTCCTTGCCGCTTATACTGGCCAGGGCTTGCCGCCTCAGTTCCTCGTCAACACAGAGTTCGGCTTCCTCCCGCCAGTTACCCAATAAACGGCCTACCCACGGCAGAATGCGAAAGATGTAATGATAAAGGTAGCCGGCCTGGGTCCAGCCGATCCCTTTCCTATACCGGTGCTGGGCAGGCACCGGGCTGACCGCTGTGATATCGGTGTGCATCAGTGGACCGCCTCATTCTGCCCAGTGGGCAGCGGTTTAGCCAGCATCTTCTCATATGTCTCCAGCAGATAGCCAGACAGCGAATGAAGGTGCGTGGCCGCAGGCCCGGAGGGTAATTCCTTTAAATACGACCGAGCCCAGTCGATGAATTGGCGCGCCAGTTGCAGGGAATCCTCAAACGCACCGGTTACGCTCAGGATCTCTATTATTTCCGACAGCTTTACGCTTATCGGACAGCTTTCGTCTTTCAGCAGGGAACGCAACCGGGGCCCGTACAAGGGGTTTTGCATGGCATATATGACCGGCAGGGTTATGTTGCCCTCTTCCAAGTCATTGCCCACCGGTTTGCCCCACCGTTCACTATCGGCCTGGAAATCGAGCAGATCATCGATGATCTGGTACGCGTACCCCAGACAGAGGCCATACTGCTCCAGGTCGTACACAGTGTCATCGGGCAGCTTGGCGGCCAGGGCCCCCACCTTGCAGCTGGAGGCGAACAGACAGGCCGTCTTACCGTAGCTTTTTTGCAGATAATCCACCTCGGTTATATCAAGGTTGCCAATCAGGGACATTTGCTTTATCTCACCTGCACACATGATACGAATGGTGGTGGTTATATTCTCCATGATCGCCCTCATGTCATGCTGGTTGATGAGATTAAAGGCAGTGGCAAAAAGGTAGTCGCCGGCCAGAACGCTGGCGTGGTTCCCCCATCGCCGGTTGAGGCTGTCCTGCCCGCGCCGGGTCAGGGCCTGGTCTATTACGTCATCATGCACCAGCGACGCCATGTGGATAAGCTCCACCGCCACCGCTGCATCAGTGACTATTTCCTGATCGTGGGGAGCCAGCGAGGCAGTCAGGAACACCAGCCTTGGCCGCAGCATTTTGCC
>JAXDBN010000038.1:0-6221 GCA_034678805.1 Syntrophomonadaceae bacterium | reverse complement strand
TTTTTGCCTGCTTGGGAAATGTTGTATATAATATAGTTGTACCATATCATTTTTCTTTATATTTGAAAGGAGAGATGTGTATGAGTAATTACCCCCGTAAGTATCATGCCCTGACCCCGTTCGATTTTTTCCGCGGGGCACTCAGTTTCAACGACTTGTTTGAAAGAGGTTGGCTGACCGATACCGGCGGAATCCGTTCCGACTTAAAGGAGACCGACGCCGCTTATGTCCTGGAGGCGGAAATGCCCGGCTTCAAGAAGGAGAACATCAGCGTGGAGTGGGCCGATGGCCGGCTGATGGTTTCAGCCAAGCAGGAGGAAGAGAAGAAGGAAGAGAAGGAAAACTTCATCAAACGGGAGAGATACTATGGTGAGGTTTCCCGCCGTTACCGGGTGGAGGGTATCAAGGAGAAGGAGATAACCGCCGAGTACAAGGATGGGGTCTTGAGGGTCAATATGCCCAAGGCCGAGCCTACCAGTACCAGCAAGGCCAAGATCAACATCGATTAAGGTCTGCCCAACTGCATAGATTTGACGATGGAAAACCCCCGGGTAGGAGGAGGATAGATCCTATACCCGGGGGTCGCTGTATCTTGTACGTCGCGGCTTGTACCATCGCTTCCGCCGTTAATAAGCGGCGGGATCAGGCCTGCATGGCCTCCTGCCCATACCAGGACGGTTCTTCCCTGAATACCGGGGTTACGTACGGTTTAATATAGCCCAGGTCGTAGACATGTACCAGGACCACCGCGATTATGAACTTGCGGTACCTTTCCAGGATACTGCGGGTGATGTGGAAACGCTGCTCCAGAATCTTATGAGGCAGCATGCCCTTATTGAGCAGGTAGGTACTGGCCTCCTCGTCCTGGGCTATCACCCAAGCCGCCCGGCGGGCCTGTTCCCGGGTGCTGGGGCGGCGCGGAGAAATTTCGGAAAGGGTACTCATACTAAGGTTGAAGGAGGCCAACAGTCTCTCATATGTCTCCAGCTCATGGCGACGGGCCATTTCGTCTATCATGTCTTCAAAGTATTCCGATTCATTACAGGTCTGGAAAAAGTCCGGATCCAGACTGATGGGGCGGGCGACCGGATTTCTCCTCTCCCGGCGCAGTCCGTCGATGGTGCGGTTGCGGATGGCCTGTCCCAGGTAGCACATGAAGGAACCCTGTTCCGGGTCATATTTGCTGATAGCGTCAAGTATGACATTGGGTACGATAGCAGCTTCATCATCATTGGCGTTTATGTATTTGCCCCGCGTCTTGGATATCACCCGCAGGCAGAACTGGGCCAGGTGAGGGTAGACATCATCCAGGGCGTTTTTATCCCCGCCTTTGTATCTCCGGATAGAGTTGCCCACCAGTTCATTTAGGTTTTCCTGTTCCATCTTTACCACCTGTCCTTTACGCATTATTTTCCGGCCATACACCCCCGGATTGTTGTCGCGGGCCGAAAAATACACTACGGCGAAGCCGCATGTTCCTCTTCGGCAGCCCGGCTGTCATAACCTCATCGGTCTTAGACCCGCAGCTTTGCGTCCCTGCCTTTCGGCAGGTTTGCCTTTATCGGTGGAGCATGAGCCCCGCCGCAGTTACACACTTATTCAGTTGGCAAATAAAAAACCTGCCCAGACGGATTGCCGAGCAGGTATACTATCCCAATTCGCTCCTGGCAACCCGGCGGTCCTAACCCTGTTGGTCTTAGACCCGTAGCTTTGCGTCCCTGCCTTTCGACAGGTTTGCTTTATTCAAGAGTATTGAGAGTATTAAACCATAATTTACATAACTTGTCCAGTATTTTCTAGGTTTTATGACAAATATTTTCTTGAATGGCGGGTCTTTTGTCGGAAAAGACCTAAAAGCGGTAGCCGGAGTAGCCCGCAACTATTTTGTCATATGAAACATGCGAGATGGAATGAACCTCTGGTAAATCCCGTTCCTGCTTAGTCGCTGGACAATGATGAACGCAAATACGTCACCTAGTATTGTTATTATCCTATAAACCACAACCGCACTTATTACCGATTCCGCCTCAACAATGCCGATAAGCAAGGCACTCATTATTGCCTCCCGAATGCCTAATCCTGCCGGCGCCCCAGGGGTAACAAAACCAATCATCCACGATAATGTGTACATACCAATCACCGGGGAGAAAAGATCATTACTCAGTTCCCCACCTATGCTGTGTAACAACATTATGAACATTACACCATTTATAACGAAATAAATGACGTACATCATAAGGTATTTTACAGCAGCTGTAAATTGAATACTGTTTGCCGGTTTTATGTTTCCTGCGGTTAATCTTCGTTTCCAAATAACAGAATAAAGAATAACCGCACCCAAAAGGACCGAGACTACCAAGACAGAATAAATAATAATTTCGGGGGAAGAATAGTTGTCTGCGGACCACTTCACGGCATGCTGTCCGGCAAAGACTATTGTCGTAATCAATGCGGCAACAGTGAGCAGTAACAGCTCTGCAATTGTAGCAGCCACTGGGCCACTATGTGAGGTCTCACTATCTATGGCAATTTGATTCCTGCCTATATAATGGAAAACATTGCCCGGCAAATATTTGTACAAGTTGGATTTGCAGTAAATAAAAATGCTGCCTTTGGCGGAAATATCATTGCTGTTAAAGACCTTCAACAGTAAGTAGAATATGATTGCCAAGGCTATCACCAAGATGGCATAGATAAACACGGAGATAATCGAAATAATTAAGGTCGAAAGATTGACAACCTTACTTAAATTAACTCCGTATTCCATGATTCTATTAACGATAAACATAAAGGATAAAACCATTAAAATATTCCCTACTATTTTAATGGATTTTCCGTAGTTCAAAATAGATCTCCTTTCAATACATTTACTGTTTCTTCTCGCTTAATATCATAGTCCAAGGGAACGGCGTAGTCACTTCCAGTAGATTTCCATAACAACTGATTAACTGAATGATTTCGCTCTTAGTCCAGTGATTTATGTGACCAGGTGTATTCCCGAAAGAGCGTAGGTACTTGCCCCTCATGAAGTTGGCAATTCGCCAAATGGGTTCGTTAGGAACACTTATAAATAAATATTGATTTGATATTCGGAATAATTCCTTCAGCGCCTTTTCCGGGTTATCTAAATGCTCTAATACCTCACTAGCTATAACGAGTCCATAAGAATTCTCTTCCTCATCAAGATTGAAAATTGATTCAACCTTAAAGTGGATATGAGGAAAATCAACTTTTGCCTTACCAATAACCCTATCCGATATATCACTGGCGGTAACATGCACATTTCGTTGCCTCATCAAATTATAGCTGTACACATGCTGTGAAATGTGACCTTCCCCGCATCCCGCCTCGTACACGGTTTCGTAAGCAATGCTGTTTAACATGCAGTCTAATTGTTTGAAGTAGCCCTTCATAATTGCATTAATAATCAGCCCATTATCCTGATACTTATTGAAATAATTGCCTTCTGGTTGAATGGAATTCATTTATTTATTTCCTTTATTCATGGCTTGACTGCCATAAGTATTTGAATATTAGCTTCAGATATTAGGAACTCATTTTTCCACTCGGGAAGTCAACACTACGGTGAAAGGATTTTTATTGAGCGATGCTTATGATTTTCTACGTGCCAAATATTGGTTAGTAATGCTAAAATAGACACCCAAAGGATCAGTAAACCGGCGATATCAAACCAATGTCCAGCAAACACTAGGGGAACAGACAGGATGACCGGCCAATACGAACGGACTGCCAGCAGCCACAGAAAAGGCAGTATTAAAAATATGAGATGGGTTTGTTCTATGACTGGCGCACATAAAAACATGGAAGGAACAGCTAAAGAAGCCAGAGCGAGGTATTCTGTGTCTTTCGCCTTGTAAGCAACCAGAGCAGTTAGCCCAGCTATCAGGGCTACGTATATTGCAAACCACCCAAGGCCTATTTGAGACAAATATAGGTACATCGGCGTTTTACCGCTAGGATATATATGAGAAATTGCTGTAAACCATACCGTAGCCCCAGGAAGTGTAAACGATGCGGCGAAAACGACAAAACAACCTGCGCATATTCGCCAGTTTTTTAATCCCAGTACCATGGCTATGGCCAAAGGGGACAGCTTGAACAGCGAGGCGATTCCAATAAACATGCCCGCCAGAAGGGGGCGTTTTACGGCAAGGTAAATACCCAAAACAACGAGCAGGAGCATGATACTGTTTATTTGTGCAAAAAGTAGATCTTTGATAAATGGGAACCAAAACAATGAAAGAGTAAGAAAGCATAATTGTTTACTGCCGGAAAATCCAGCTAGGCGCAGGATAATAATTACTGAAGTAAAATAGGAGAGAATTCCCAGGAAGATTACGAGCGCCTTTGCTGTGTAATATGGGAGCAGAGCTAGAGGGGCCATGAAGTAGGCAGCAGCCAGCGAATAAATGAATGCGCCCCCAGTATCAAGTTCGTGCACAGGGTACCTGTTGATTTCTTCAAAGTCGTACACTGCTGATCCCGCAGTTTCTGAGTCAAGGACCAAACTGGCAGCACGGTAAAACACGGGGAAATCGGTATTGCAGGTGCTATGTGCTAATAACATAGAAAAATAAGCTGTAGCACACAGTGCTAATACAGTTAATAATATATTGCCTCTCATTTCCATCACCTGACGATTAAAATTCATATCTACTCTGGATAAAAATATTGACCTGGTTCACGCCCACGCTAGTGCGATGTTAAATGTCTAATTATTTGTAAGAACACTCGGTTTAGAGACGAATAGATAACCATACCGATTATCCAGGCACAACTGATAATCTCTGTTTAAATCAGACAGGAATTCTTTCTTAGGAGTCAAAACGAACTTCTGATCTTCTATTTCCTCCAATTCTGTTCTATTGACCAATTTCAGCGGTATATCCTTTAATAAGAATTGATAACTATCAGCAATTAGTCTATTCCTGGTATTGCGGTTATCCCATTTTCCATATGCGGGATTCTCCTGATCATCCCATAAAAAATAAACCGGCATGATATGATCCGAATCCTCTATAAACTCAACAATACCGATGATTTCCGCAGCAGTTTGATTTGCTACTGCTGTCCTGGCAACAATATCTCCAGTCACGAAGAAACATAGGGATATCATGATGAGGCTTATCATTATAGCTCCATTATTCTTGTGTGCAAATGAAATAATGATAAGCCGGCCGACAAATATGGCGGTCAGAGCCGGAAGCAAAACGCTTAAAGGAGTATTGATTAACAACAGACCGACAGCGTGTACTGTATGGAATGTTGGCAAATCGGAAGCTTCAACAATAAACTTGGCTGCTATCGTCAGGAAAATAAAACCGATTGAAATGATCAAAAATATTTTGTTCCAGTTTGTTTTTTTATTCATTAATACAACAAAACCCAACAATACTAAGGGTCCCATCATCATATCTATATATCTGCCATATACTATATGGTCGACTCTCGTTGGATTTATCATAAAGATAATATTGATCGCGAGTGAGAGAAGCACTGCAATTAACAGGAAGTAGTTAAGTGGGAAATGTTGATCGCAGCCTAACATATCTATTTTTCTACTTCTGATGGCAATTATTCCGTTACCAGCTTTTCGTAATAATTCATATAGCCCAAGGTAACCTAGTAAGTAACTGGCCGCACCCATATAGAAAATATGGCCAAGAGACGTTTCAACTAATGCTAGAAAGCCATTAACGCTGAATATTTGGCTTATTTTACCAGCTTGCTCCAAATAATCATTCGTCATGTTCCCAGAACCATTTAACCATAGATGGGTTTGAACATTTTCTTTCAAATAGATATGTATAAGCACTAATATAATCATCGGAAGAGCCACTAGTAAGACTTGTTTCAGATTAATCTTGCCAAGCACATTCATAACAATAACTACAATCATACTGGCTAATAGTACCCCAAGGGCCCGTTGATGAATCATATAGGAATACATACTTAGGAACCCTATAATGACAAATTTGTGATTGCTGGATGTTTCATTCAAATCCGCAAAACACCAAGTTAACAACCAGATGTTAATAATCAGCAGACATTCACCCCAGGCTATACTGGAGTATGCGATATATGCAGGATACATGGATATCGAGAAAGCAACAACCATGAGAATCTTCTTATCTTAGCCCTTGGCTAATTTTTTTACTATGTCAAAACATAACAAAAAAATTAAACTTAACATAATCCCA
>JAXDBN010000037.1:0-3092 GCA_034678805.1 Syntrophomonadaceae bacterium | reverse complement strand
TTGACGGCATGGAAATCTACGTGCACGGCAATGCCCAGGATCAGCTCTGCCAGATTATGAAAGACGGTAAGCTGGTGGTCTACGGCGATGTCGGCCAGACCTTCATGTACGGCGCCAAAGGCGGCACCGCCTATATCATGGGCAATGCCGCCGGACGGCCGTTGATCAATGCCGTTGGCAGACCGCGCGTGGTTATTAACGGTACGGCCCTGGACTATCTGGCCGAATCCTTCATGGCCGGCGATCCGCTTAACGGCGGCGGGTTTGTTATCTTAAACGGCATCGGCTTTAATGATGAGGACGGCTCTATCCGAGAATATGACTCACCCTACCCGGGCTCCAACATTTTCTCACTGGCATCCGGCGGCGCGATTTATGTCCGTGATCCGCAGAAAAAGCTGGCCCTAGAACAGCTTAACGGCGGTGAATTTAATGAAATCAGCGATGCGGACTGGGATCTCATCCTGCCGTACTTGGAAGAAAATGAAAAACTCTTTGCTATCAGTATAGATCGACTTCTTACGGTGGATAACCAAAAGAAATCCCCCAAAGAAGTCTATCGCAAGATAATGCCTCACCGGTAAAAAGTACCGACGGCCTGACTGAGACCCTGTAAATCAGTACACCCCCGGGTGCGAGCTCGGGCAGGGTGAAAAAAGATAGGTTGAGACGGTTATACTCTAGCCGATCATGGTTGCAGCTGTTTTGAAGAAGGCGCCCCCTTTGTGGTCGCATCAGATTGTCACAAAACCGAATCGCAACTCCTTAAAAGCCCGCTCAATCAGCGTACGTTATAAGGGGACATTCCTTACCCGACGGGAAGGTGTGTCCCCTTACCTTAATCGCCTCAATCGCGGGCTTTTTCCATTCCTTGATTTTCATACCATCGCTCGCTCTGTCTACCACTATTCGTCTCACCTAACATAGCCAGACGACAACAGTTCTTGATATTTATGGTAAATTACGGTACCCTATATAGAACACGTGTTCTATATAGGGGTGATTACACATGATACCTGCCCGTATTGTAAAGGCTGAAGTATATAATCCCCGAACCCCTCGTAAAAACCAGTATTACCGGTGTGTAGAAGCACATTTTGAAGAACTGGCAGGCGTATGGGATGACAGGTATCAAAGGGATTATGGTTATTGGCGGCCTTATGTACTGGACGTCATTTATAAATACCTGGACTGCGGCGACCTCCATCTTGGTTTTGCCCGGGTCAAGTGTGATGACTGTCAGCATGAATATCTCTTGCCATTTTCCTGCAAACGCCGGTATTTTTGCCCGTCCTGCCATCAAAAACGGGTTATCGAATTTGGCGAATTTCTATATACCGAAGTGCTCAAACAAGTGCCCCACCGCCAATGGGTTTTCAGCATACCAAAAAGGCTGCGGCGCTATTTTTTATATGATCGCAGCCTACTATCCCAATTAAGCCGATGCGCATGGAAGGTCTTATCGCTTTACCTGAAACAGGGGGTTTCTTTAGATGACCCTGAGCCAGGTGCTGTAATAGCCGTGCAGACCTTCGGGGATTTTTTAAACTTCAACCCGCACCTGCACATCATAGCCACAGACGGTTGTTTTACCAGGGATGGAGAATTTATGATAGGGACTGCACCGGATGCTTCAAGCCTCATAGACTTGTTTCGCCTGGAAGTATTCAGAATGCTTGAAAAGGCGGGGAAAATAAACGACGATATTATTGAGAATATGATGAACTGGCATCACAGCGGCTTCAATATATATTGTGGAACCGCCATCAGACCAGAGGAACGGGGAGGGCTGGAGAAACTGGCCCAATATATTATTAGAGCCCCCCTCTCGCAGGAAAGACTGCTCTATATACCGTCATCCGCAGTACCTGACGGCCTAGCCCGGGTAATCTACAAAGGGAAAAACAGCAGCATTCGGGAAAGCTTTACGGGACTAGACTGGCTGGCCAGACTTGTCACCCATATTCCCAATAAGGGGGAACAGCTGGTCAGGTATTACGGATACTACTCCAACAAGTCACGGGGAATGCGCAAAAAAACTGATATTGATATTAAAACGCCGGCGCCGGTTGATTCCGATATTACAAAAAAGAAACTACGCAGGAACTGGGCTCGTCTGATTCAAAAGGTTTATTATACTGATCCGTTGCTTTGCCCAAAATGTTGTGGCCGAATGCGGATCATATCCATTATCGAAGACCTGACTGTCGTTAAGAAGATATTGATACATCTGAATCTGTGGGTGATGAAAAACCATGATCCGCCGCCCATTTCTTCCCCGGACATAGAATTTGCGTGCCGGCAGGTTCAGAGAGTTCAGGGATCATGTTATACCGGCTGAATTTTAGATAAATCAGATTGATACTATGTTGATTATATCACGGCAGGATAGTGCAATTAACGTAGTTTGTCTAACCATGCCCGGATTCCGGATGAGTTTCTGAAAAGCTGTTTCAAATTTAACGGAATCGGCAAGATACCCTTCACTCACCAGCTGCACATTCCGCAATATGATGAAATTCCGACCCCATTTCTTTGATCAAGTATGTATAACCATTATTTTCTATCTTGTGGTATACTGATCTGGAAAAAGCAAATTCCTATCCAAGATTCGACCATGAGTCAAAGGAACCGTCCCCTTGACTCGTTAGCTATTCCCCGCTGTGGTAGGCGGGGAATAGTCGTTAGGCTGCTTTAATTAGGAATTCCAATTCTTAAGGACCTCTTCTGCCTGCTGGTACCCGTGTTCAAACATCTTGGGATCTCCCCGGAAGTAATCGAAATAACCCTTCACCATTTCTGGTTCTATCAAGTGTAGATTAGTTTTTTTAATACTTTAATCTGTAATAATTCCCTGATCTATAAACTTATTGATTAGCTCGGTATAAGCCAATTCCGATGATATGGCATTGACAAACATCATTTTCAGCTTAAAATCCTCAATATCAAAATAATGGTCAATCGGTTTAAGCGGGCGGCTTATAGGGACTACGGTAATCAGCATCACATCTTGGGCTTTTTTTAGTGGCGGAATTACAGGGTTATATTGGTAGGCGCCGTCGTATTGGTCAGTATAAGGCCCGTATTGAATT